>DSAU01000163.1 GCA_011046315.1 bacterium | reverse complement strand
TCGGATAAAGTTATAATTTTATTTGCTATTTTATGCAACTGTTTTTTATCTCATATCTAACTCCATCACGTAATCCGAGAAAGAGCTGCTTGACCCGGGCTGTCTGCTTTTCTGTGTCTCGGTACACAATTTTTCGGGTCACGATACGCCCCAGCCGTTCGATGAGCGCGGCTGCTGTCCGTACGGCTATGCCAGGAGCGCCCGGAAAATGTTTTTTCAACAAAATCAGATAATTCCGCATCCGGTAGTAATCCCGGAAACTCCGGTTCGTCGAAGCCGACACCCGGTGGTGAATCACCGCTTCCGGGCAGTAGCGCACGCGAAAACCCTGCTGTTGCGCCCGCAGACAAATATCCACATCTTCGTAATACATAAAATAGACCGGATCCAGCAGCCCGGCTTTTTCCAGCACATCACGCCGGATGAGCATGCAGCAGCCCGAAACGAAATCAACATCCCGAGCCCGGTCAAATTTCCCGTCATCGAGCCGGTTCTCTCCGTATTGAAACGTTCGTTTCAAATAGCGGCTGACGCCGCCGCCGGCTGACCAGATAATTTTGTCCTTGCCGTCATAGAGTATTTTGCTGCCGGCGATTCCCACCGTTTCATCTTTAGCAAAACAGCGCAGCAGTACATCCAAAAATCCGGGCTCGACAACCGTATCATTATTCAGCAGCAGCACAAAATCAGCGCCCCGTTCCAGCGCATATTCGATTCCCAGATTACACCCGCCAGCGAATCCGAGGTTGGCGCTGCTTTTCAGCAGGCGAATGTTTCGGATCTTTTCCAGCTTTTCAGCTGAGCCGTCGCTGGAGCCATTTTCCACCACCGCCGTTTCTAAATCGGTGTAACTGAGCTTTTCCAGCGAACGCAGGCACTCTCTGGTGTCTTCAAACCCGTTGTAATTCAGCACAATGACGTAAACTTTGGCTGTTGTTTTCTGATTCACTCTCGCGCCTGATTTGTTTTTAATTTTTGGTCAATCAAGAAATTAATCTGAACTAATAATCGTTTCCGGGTTTTGATAGTCTCTGTCATATCCCCGCATTTTAACGAGCGGGTGGTGGCGCGCCACGCTTTCAAAAAAAGTGACCAGTTCCGGACTTTTCGCAAACGCGAAAGCGCGCTCCGGGTTGACACTTTGAACAGCCCGTTTGATTTCAGCCGGCCCGGTTTTTAATCCGGCAAAGGCTGCGGCTGTTTGCAGCCCGGTTTCGGGCCGGATCAGAAAATCCTCAAATTTGATTTTCAGCATTCGGTCGCCAAACTCTTTTTCCAGCGCCATGGCCTGCTGCTCGTATTCCAGCCAGAGTGCAACGCCCTGGCTCAACTGTTCAACCCTGACCGATTTCTGATAGGGCACAACGCCTCTTAATAAAATTTCCTTGATCCGGTTTCGCGCAGTCTTTCTTGCGCCCGATTCCGTGATTTGCCTTTCCGCTTGTTCCCGCTTTTGCAGGCTGAGCGCCACATCCACCGGATGGCGCTGTACCTGCACAAACTTTGCGTCTGGGAAAATCGAATTCCAGATGTCAGCAGTAAACGTGTTGCGCGGGTCTTTCCAGCCCCAGGGAAAGTCGAGATCGCGAAAGTCATGGCTGCACAAACCGAGCCGCCAGCCGAGAAAACTCACTCGCGAAGGAAAAAATCGAAGATGAAAATCAACCACTCGTAATAGCTGGTGACGCAGCAGCGCGTTCAAACACAAAAAATTTTCCGGTCGATCCCAACTGGCGTTGGTTTGGGCGAGCATCCAATTGTTGAGACGCTGGAACAGCCACGCTTCATGGTTTCGATCCTTTTGACGCCCGAGGAACAGCCCCAATTGCTCAAGGCAACGGGCCACGATACTCGTTCCGGAGCGGTGCATGCCCAGTATAATTACCGGTTGCTGCGCCGCGCTGTGATTTTTTTCCGAGCCCCTAAATTTCAAAAGCTTGTGCGTCCTTTTAATTCTGTGTGAAATTGTTTTGTGATCGGTTACACGACCCTCTCTATTGCGCCCCTACGGGGCTTTGGTTGCTTGTTGGATCTGTTTGCTATAAATATCCTGTCCCCAGGGGGACAGTTCTTGAATTGCAAAGCTACCAATTCCGGTCAAGCAGGTGATATTTACAACAAATCCCAACATACAAATCGTCTACTACTCTCGGGAAAAAATATTTGCTACAACGTAAAAAATTTAATACAATCCGTACCGTAGGGACAAAATATTTATAGCAGATGCGAATATAAAAACACGTTTAGTCCCGTAGGGACGCGATATTTACGGCTAAATTAGTCGAATATATTTGGGGTATATGTGTTTGCCATGACTACCTCTCTATTGCGCCTCTACGGGGCTTTATGCTTGTTTGACAGGTCTTGCTATAAATATCCTGTCCCCAGGGGGACAGTTCCTCAATGGCAAAGCTACCAATTCCAGTCAAGCAGGTGATATTTACAACAAATTCCAACCTATAAATCCTACACTCCTTTCGGGGTAAAAGATTTACCCTTCCATCGCTGCCGAATAAATGCGATCATTTCAATCGCAACTGCTGTAGGATGAACCGATCCTGGTCATCCAACTTCAACAGTTTAAGCACAGCCACAAAAATCGCGAGCAACATGAATGAGAGCACCGCAATTTTGACCGCGCTGTTTCCCCAGCCAATTATATCTCTGCCCAAAAGCACAACAACGGCAGCCACGACCCCGCCCAACAACGGTTTGAGAAACGACAACTGATAGGGATGAATGCGCAAATGATAATAAACCTGAAACAACATAATAAAATTGATCACGATTATCGCAATGGCGGTTGCGCCGGCAGCGCCTTCCATTCCCAAGTGGGGTATGAACAACCGATTAAGGCAGATATTCAGCAGGCTCACGCCGACCATGTTCCAAAGCACCCATTTTTCTCTGTCCGCCATTATCAAAACATAGCGCACCGAACCCACCGAAGCATTAACCAAATGGGCTAGCGCCAGCAAGATCAAACTTACGCTACCTGCGCCAAATTCGGCCCCAAAAAACCCCAGAATGTCTTCGGCAAGTATCGTCACCATCAAAAAAAGTGGCAAACTTAATCCGAAGATCCAGCGGGTCACGGTTTTAAACAGTTGCTCCAATTGACCAATTTCGCCCCGCGCGTACAGTTCTGAAATCCGCGGCGCAAAAATCGAAGTAAAGGACATGATAACAAAATTAATAAAAAACGCGGTTTTCACAGCCGTGTTGTAAATCCCGACTTCGGCGGCAGTTCTGAAATAACCCAGCATTAGCACATCGGTCCACATCATCATCAGGCTCAGGAAATTTACCAGAATAAGCGGCGTTGAAAAGCGAATCAGTTTTCGAGTTTGGTGAACCGCGTTAATATTCGGATTCAGAAGGTCGGGAAACAGCTTTATCACAAAGAACAGTGATAAAACCGCGCAGACTGCAAAAGAGAACCCATACGCGGCAACCACGCCACCGATCCCGTATCCGGCCAGATAAACCAGTATTACCAGCAGGATGTTTAAAACCGGATTGGTAACAAATTCAACAATTACCCGATATTTCAATGTATGAAATGCCTGTGTCGCCGAAAGCAGGACCAGCGTCACTGATGAAAACGGAAGCGCAAAGGCAAAAATCTTCAAAACCGAGGACAACTCGGCTTTGTGAAAAATCGTATCCGATAAAAAATCACTGCCGATAAACAGCAGGACCGCCCAGATTAAACTACTGAGCAGCACGATTCCGGCTGACCGGAGAATAGCGCCCTTGACCCTGGCGCTGTCGCCCTGACCGGAATAAATCGAAACATATTTCAACACCCCGGTTTCAAAGCCCAGTCTTGCCAACACGCCAGAAAATTCAATCACGATCAGTCCGAGAAAAAAAATCCCCAGCAACTCGGGACCAAACAGTCTCGCCAGCAAAATAATATAGCCATAGCGAATCAGCGCATTAAATACCCGTCCGCTCAGGTCGGTTTTGACTCCGCGGAAAATTGTCGCTAAATTTTCTTGTTCTGATGTTTCAATTTTGCCGGATTCTTCGCTAAAATTCGTCAATCTATTTTTCGCAATCGCTTTAATTCAATGCTCATGTTTTAATCACAATCCATCCGAATTGACCAGCTAATAATTAATTCCCAGAGAAACTGACAGCGCCCTGGTTTTCACATCTGCACTGGCAGCTCGTTTTAAAGTTGCCCGCGCCGCTCGAAAATCAAACATCAAACCACGCACAATTTCATAGGAAATTTGCACGTTGATTTCCTGAAACTCAATTCTGCTTCCGTCCAAAAATTCAGGATAAAGCGAATCAGACAGCTTCCATGGATGCTCGATATTCCCGCCATAGTTTACCCCCCCGCTGTTCAGCCCCTTTCTTGAGCCGGTAAAACCAGCTTGTAGCAGCCAGCGCCATGCCGGTCGGTAGCTGATAACCCCGTTCAAAACTTCGCTGTTAGGCCCGGTTGGGTGCCCCAGCGATGACGCGTAATGCGTATAGTTTATCGAATTGGCGTGCGTGTAAACATAAGGCCGCAGCCGGGTGTATTCAACTTTAAAATCAGTGTTGGCAAGCCCGAACGGATCCGCGACAACCATGCCGCCGGTAATGCCGTACTTGTTGCCGAACCAGTTGCTACCCAATTTTGAAGTAGTCATATCATCGATTATTAATTCGCCATAAATTAAAACATTTCTGACCGCGGTCAATTTAAAATCGACACCAATTATCATGTTATCCGGGCTGCCCAGATAGTGTTCGGCGCTACGAAAAAACATCACCGGATTAAAGTAGGCAGGTTCAAAAACACGTCCTTTGAAAACCACAGTTTCTGAAATTCCCAAACAGAGCCATTTAAACGGCGCGACCTCCAGCCGATGCGCTGCCAGATATTTCTTTTTTTGCAGGCTGTCTTCAACCGAATAGCGGTAATCGATCAAGGCTGCGTAAATGCTGGTAAATTTAAATTTATTATGCTTAAACTCCAGCTTCAACTGATCATAAGATGTCGCGTTATCGGAGAGAATCATGCTGCCACCTGCGCTGCTGCCCCAATAATTTTTAAACTTTCCGTAAACAAACCCGAAGTTACTGATGCCCAGCTTGACATAAGCCTGAGTTTCGTCGTGGTAAATAAAATCCGGCGAGGTTGCACGGACAAAACCCAGCCCGGGCAGCGTGTAGTTTCCGAGCTGATATTTTTGACTACCCCATTCTTTATTATCCCGGAAATCAAGACTGAACCCCAGATATTTGTTAAGATAGCCGCGGATCAAAAAGCCATTGGTAAAATGGTTATTTCGTTCGCTGTCCGCTGGACCGCTGGAATCGGTGGCTGAATATCGGTAGCGATACACCGGATCGAGAAATATCTGAATTTGCTCATCCTCAAACGATAGCAGATTTTTTCCGTTCCGGTAAAGCAAATCTGGGAGAATTTTTTTGAGCGGCCGGCTGTTTATAATCTGATGAATGCGCGACCGGTAATGTTCAGCCGATCCGTTCAAGCGCTCAACTTCCTCCTGAAACTCAAATTTGAGGTAATCAAGCTCTGCCCGCTCAACCGTATGGATGCGTAGCCCGTTTTGAACCTGCTGGCACAGACGCACTAAATACTCAGCGGCTTCCATCCGCGAAAGGGGTTTGGTTGAGTCTAACACCGGTCTCAAATAGTGTTTTGTTTCCGCGCGCTCCAAAAACCGGTAAAGCCGGTGGTTCAGCGGTACATAAGCTGCCTGGCACGTTCCGTTCTCCGCGAAAATAAGCGCTGAATACAGAACCAAACTCACTATAAATTTATTTAATTTTTCAATACGATTCATCAGCGCGCCAATCCTGTGATGTGCTTTTTATCTCAAGCGACCTGACTAAAAACGGAGACCATTCAGGCCAACTCAACATCCGATAGTGACAAAAAAAATAGATTGATAAAATATCTCAGACCAGCGATTTAATGGTATCACAAACATATTCAATTTGAGACTCCGACAATTCCGGATACATTGGCAGGCTTAAAAACCGGCCGGCGACTTTTTCTGCCTCCGGATAAGCTCCTTCTTTTAAGCCCAGATGTTGATAAGCCGGCAGCAGATGAAGCGCGAAAGGATAGTGAATGCCGGTTGCGATTCCGTGTTCAGCCAGTTTTGGGATCAGTTCATCCCGATTATCTACTTGAATAACGTATAAATGATAGACCGGCTTGGTGTTTTCCAGTTCAAACGGAGTGATCACTCCGGGCGCGTCTTTGAGTAGTTCGGTGTAAAGCTGCGCGTTGTTCCGGCGTTTCTCATTCCATTCATCAATATATTTAAGCTTAACGCTGAGCACCGCGGCTTGAATCGAATCCAACCGCGAGTTGACGCCTTCGATCTCATGTATGTATTTTTTCTTGGCGCCATGGTCGCCGAGCATGGAAATTCTTTCAACCAGCGCCGGGTCATTGGTTACGACCGCGCCGGCGTCGCCGTAGGCGCCAAGGTTTTTGCCTGGATAAAAACTGAAGCAGGCAGCATCGCCAAAACTGCCGACGCGTTTTTTCCGATAAACAGCACCGTGCGCCTGCGCCGCATCCTCGATTATTTTTAGCCGGTATTTTTTGGCAAGCTCCAAAATGGGCACCATATCCGCCGGCTGCCCGAATAAATGCACCGGAATAATGGCTTTGGTTCTGGGGGTGATTTTCTGTTCAATTTTGGCAACATCGATATTGTAGGTTTGCGGATTAATATCCACAAACACCACCTTTGCCCGCGTCAATGAAATCGCCTCGGAAGTGGCGATAAACGTATCCGGCGTGGTGATGACTTCATCGCCCTCACCAATTCCCAATGCACCAAGCGCCAGATAAAGCGCATCGGACCCATTGGCAACACCGACACAGTAATCAACGCCGCAATATTGTGCAAAGTTGTTTTCAAAATCCCGAGTCGCCGGCCCCTTAATAAAGGCACAACTCTCCACCACCCTTTGAATTGCCTCATCAACTTCCCTTTTTATTTGCTGATATTGAATTTTCAAATCCAAAAAAGGTACTCTGGTTTCCATTTGATCTCCCTGTTTTTTAATGATATATGTACTGGATCAATTACCAAAAATAGAAACTTAATTTAAATGAATGAGCAGACTCTAATAACCATTAATTGCATGAAGTTCACAAATCTGAAATTTGATAAGTTCAGTAAAATCAATTTGTGATAATTTGTGAAATTCGTGGTTCAAATCTTTTTAGAATGAACTCAAGAATCTCAAGAACTCTCATTTTCTAAAACCTTCCTAATTTTCAAACTGGCGCTGCCATCACCGTAGTGTCCCTGCTGTGGAGAACCGGGAGCAAAGTTGTTGATCGCCTCGGTAATTTTTGTGCGATTCGCGCCCACTAAACAATTCCAGCCATCAGCGACAGTCTCCACCCATTCGGTTTCGTCGCGCAGGGTGATACAAGGAACGCCATAAAAATACGCCTCTTTCTGAACCCCCCCCGAATCGGTGAGTATTTTGGCAGCATTTTTTTCGAGCACGATCATATCCATAAAACTCACCGGATCAGCCAGCACGATGTTACTCGCCATTTGAATTCGGCCAAACAATTTATACTGTTTCAAATATTTTACAGTGCGCGGATGAACGGGAAAGATGATCGGTTCCGGAGAATCTGTCAGCGCGTCAACAATATTGCGCATGTTCTCCTCCGAATCAGTATTTTCAGCGCGGTGCAACGTCAGCAGAAAGTATTGTTTCGGTTGAAGCGATAATTTTTCGAGAATCCGGCTCTTCTGTTCCGCGACTGTAACAAATTGTTGGGCGGCATCCATCATCACATCGCCGACAAGATGCACGCCTGCAGAAACACCTTCCCGTTGCAAATTTTTTACCGCAGCAGTGGTGGGGCAGAACAGGATGTTCGATACCCGGTCTGCTACGATGCGGTTGATCTCCTCCGGCATCCGCCGGTTGAAGCTGCGCAGCCCGGCTTCAACATGCGCCAGCCTGATGTGCAATTTGGTCGTAGCCAATGCCCCGGCAAGTGTGGAATTGGTATCGCCGTAAATGATCACCCAGTCAGGTTTTTGTTGAATCAAATATGATTCCACCCCGATCATGATTTCAGCGGTCTGCCGGGCGTGCGAATCCGATCCGACACCGAGATTTAGATCAGGTCTGGGTATTTTCAAATCATCAAAAAAAATTTTCGACAGCTTGGCGTCATAATGCTGCCCGGTGTGCAAAAGCTTTTCCTGATGATACTTTCTCAACTCCCCGGAAACGGGCGCCGCTTTGATAAACTGGGGTCTGGCGCCGACAATCGATACTATTTTCAATGAGTTCCCTTCTCTAACTGCAATGTTTCATAAATTCAGAGCTATTTTTTCAACAACAGCGAGCCCTTTCAATTCGATCTCTTCTTCTGGCTGCGTTTTTTTCTTTTTGTCAACGATTTGAGCTGATCAATATCGGCTTTAAAATCTTTGAACATGAGCTGGCTTTTGGCTCGTGATTTTAGGTCTTGTTGTAATGTTTGGTAAAAATCAAGCGCGTACGCCCAGAAAACGCTGCCCAGCAACAACAGAAAACCGCCGACCAGCACGATCAGTTTTCGTTTGGGTTTGCTTCGAGTTTCGGGCGGCACAGCCTCATCGAGCACCTGAACCGTCGGCGTATCGCGCGCTTCCTGAATCTTGGCGTGATAATATTGCTGGTTCAACAGTTCCCAGACGGTCTCTTGCACTTTCACCTCACGCATAAACCGCGCCAAATCCAATCCAACGCCAGGCACTTCAGCAAACGGGATAAAAAATTCTTTTGCGGTTTTAAACGACTCCTCACCGCCGTACTGGAGATAATCGTATTGTTTGCGAAGCTCTTCCAATTCTTTTTTTAGCTTGATAATGGAGATATGATCCGGCTTCAAAGATTGCATCGCAACCCCCAGCTCTACCTCCTTGGCGATGATCCGCCCTTTGATCTCACCGGCTTCTTTTATAGCAGCTTCGGTCTGTTGCTCCAACGCCACGGCTTTGTGTTTCTCTTTAAAATCAACCAATTCTTCCGAAGCACTTTTTAATTTCTCCTCGGTCTGCATTAACTGATTCTCAATGTAGATCCGCGAATTCTTCGCCTTCGAGGAGGATTTTTCTTTGTTGATCCGATCAAGTTGCTGCACCAGCGCATTTGCCACGTCTGCCGCCAGTTGCGGATATTTCATTTCCACATCGACTCGGACAATACTCTCAGCGGTCGCTTGAACCGACATTTTTTTAATGAGTTTTTTTCTTCCCTTTTCAAGGCTTTTTTCATTTAAAATTTCCAACAGAGAAAGTTTTTGGGAATCTTTCTGTTTTGGGGGATATTCAAATTTTTGTTGCAGCACCCCATCCAAAACTGACCGACTTTTTAGAATTTCCACAAACAGGTCAGCAGTGGTTCCGGTTTCAGAAAGAAGATAACCGGACAACGGCGAATTAGCCAGCGCCGTCAACAGCCCGGCGGATTTTTTATCTTCGGGCGGTAAGATCGTGGTTCGCGCCGTATAGGCGCTTGGCAGGATAAAACTGATCACCGCCAATAAAATAATCCCTGCCAGAACATTGCGCATAATCATACGGCGGCGTCGAACCAGCACATTTAAATAGTCCAACAAATCGATCTCAGTTTGCTGTTGTTCGTCCATAACATTCCTTTTATTTATCGCTCAGCGCACGTTCAACAACCAGATAGACGGTCGCCACCTGAGCAATAACGGCGATGGTCTGGCGGAAAATTTCCCACCAATCACGATCCGGCTTTCGTGGCACCCAGATAATATCGCCCGGCTCAAAGCGTCTGATTTTTTTTTCGTCAAGAATTTCTCCGGTGACTTTGGTTACTTTGATACTGCTTTTTTTGGCGTCCCAGGTTGCACCACCGGCTTTTTTAAGGTAATACCTGATGTCCTTTCCAGGTTCAAACAGTACGCCGCCGGGCCGCGACACTCTGCCCGTCACATAAACTAAATTTGGCGCTTCAGGAACATTGATAAAATCACCATCCTTTAACGTTACGTCCTCACTATCATCATGTTCCACGCATAACCGATAAAAATCAACCACAATTCTGCCGATGTCCTGGGTGTTCTCTTTCATCACCAGATATTCATACTCGGTCTTGGTCAATTGGTCGCGAGGAATCTGCTTAAGCCGCATATATTCCTTGTCAATGGTAATCTTTGAACTTTGCCGAATCAGCGCTGACTCGCGGATCATGGCTTTATCGGTAAACCCGCCAGCTTTTTCAATAATCTCACTGAGCCGGGTGCTGTCCTCGGTAATGGCATACAACCCGGGAAACATCACCTCTCCTTTCAGCTCAACCACAGCGCCCACTTCCCATTCCGGGATGCGCCGAATAAAAACCCGATCGTCCTGCTCCAGCACCAGGTTTTCGCGGCAATCGGGATTTTGCATAATTTTTTGAATGTCCAATTTTATAAATCGGGTCGGCTGTTTGGGAGCAACCTTTGCCACTTCACCTTCCAGCACATAGGCGCTGCGCGTCAGATTTCCCGCTTTTAGCAACAGATCGCTGACGCGAAGATTTTCTTCAAATTCGTATTGCCCGGGTTTTTTCACCTCACCGTGAATAAAAACGAACTTGGGATAGGTTTGTTCGAGAATAGAAAACACATGAATCCGGTCCCCATTTTTTAGCACAAAATCGGATGCGCTGCTATCATCCGATAAAATCTGACGGTAATTAATATATTGAACCGTGCGTTCGCCGTTGGGCAACAATCGACTGATTTCGATTTTATCTAAATATGCTAACTCGTTAAAATTCCCTGCCAGCTCAATCACATCGGATATCTTCTCGTTGCCGTCAGCTTTAAGCTCGAAACGCGCCGGACGTTTTACCTCGCCGGTAACAGTAACAACATCCCGGATCAACGGCGTCAGAATTTTATCATGGGGCTGTAAAAACAGGTCATTAGTGGTGATCCCTTTCATCAGGAACTGATAAAGATCAACCACACAGCGTAAACTGTCCTCACGGTAAACCTCTATATTTCTCAACGAACCATTGCTGCCCGGTCCCCCGGCAGCAATGATGGCATCCAAAACCGTGTGGATCGAACTCAGGTAATATTTGCCCGGCTGTTTGACATCACCAGCCACTATCACCGGAAAACGCCGTGGTTCGATCAACATCACCTCAACCGTGAAATTGTCAAAATATTTGGTCAATTCCCGTTGCAAAAATTTCCGGAATCCCTGGATGCTCATCCCGCTCACCTGAAACATCCCAACGGTGGGAATGAAAATTTTGCCCTCAACGTTCACGATCACATCAAAACTTTGTTGCGTCTTGCCCAGCAGATAAATACCCAACCGGTCGCCGGGCCCCAGCCAATAATCCGCCGGAAACAAACCGCTCCCAAACGCAAGCATGCTTTCCAAACTCGCTGCCTGATCGAAAAAACTGCTTCCGTAAAGCCGGGGCTGGTCTGTTTTCTGTGTTGAAATCTCCGCTTGCTGGTAAGGCTGAGCAACCGTCGCCGTCGGTTGTTGCGTTGGTACTGTCGCCGGCTGAGCCGTCGCAGTTTGCAGCAACAAACCACTGGCAAACAGCGCGCCCCACAGCAAACAACATCGCTTTTGAATGCACATAATGACTCGAATAAATTAACAATTTAGTTTTTTTTAATACCATACAATTATGGTAAAAATATAGAAAATAAATTGTTATTAGTCAATGATTTTTTACAGCATCAATGAAAAAACGTAATAGTTCACCTGTATAAAATGTCGAAATTATTT
>DSAU01000556.1 GCA_011046315.1 bacterium | reverse complement strand
TTTTCACTTCCACTTTATGTGGCGTGAAATTCAGGACTAAACCTACCAGCTTGACGGTGGCGGTTAGATAATTGACTAGCTGAACTTCAAACTCCTTTGCTATACTTTCTATAAAGTTCTGCAAAATACGCCAATTTTTAAATATTGCTGTCATGCCTGCGTATGCAGGCATCTCATAACTTCATTATAATCAACAACAAAGAGGCTCCTGCATTCGCAGGAGTGACATCTTTTAACCACTTGTTTGTCTATTTTGCAGGACGCTAATACTTTCTACAGATTTCAACTCAATAATGATAAGGTCATCGACAATGATTTACGCGAGCATGGTTTGGTTAACAAGATAAAAATCTGAATTAATTGATCCTGTCTATCCTTAAACATCCTGTTATCCAGTCATTCTTAATCTCCCTGTGATCGGTTACGAATAAGACGCTCTAATTACTTTTATATATTAAAGTTATCCCAACCTACTTGACATGAACACCGACGGCGTCCTTGTTTGCCACCGTCCTGGCGTTCACAAACCCCTTATAATACAATGTGTTAAGCCTGCATCCAACTGCTGTGATGCAGCCATAAATTAGCAATTTATATTAACTTTTTCAAGAAGTTTTTACAATAATTGATTGGATCCTGTGTGGCTTCTGTCAACGATAACTTCAAACCGAAGCCGTCATTTCTCCCTTGAAAAAAGCGAAATTTTCCATGCGCTCTGTTGACTATCGTACTGATTTTGTTTTCAACAAGTTCCCGGTTGTCGTTACTGGAAATTCGATCCACAAAAAAACATGTCATTTCCAAGTCATCAATCTTGATTAATTTGAATCCCAAGATTTTTCCGACCAGTTTCATCTCTACCAAATTGAACAAATTTTGCAGTTGATTGGGGGGGCTACCAAATCTGTCTTTCAACTCCTCTCTGAGTTGATCTACTCCGGTGACCTCCTTTGCATTTGCCAGCCGGCGATAAATATCCACTTTCAAATCCGGCTGATCCATATATTGATCCGGAATATAAGCGTCGGCATTAATTTCTATCCGGGGAAATTCATCAACCTCCGTTGCCGCAGGAAGTTTTCCTTCTTGTTCCTGCTTTAGCTCCCGGGCTGCTTCCTCAATTATTTTGGAATACATATCATAGCCCAACGCTACAATATGTCCGCTTTGTTCCGAACCTAATAAATTACCAGCGCCTCTGATTTCCAGATCTCTCATGGCAATGCTAAAGCCAGAACCCAGCTCTGAAAAATTTTCGATTATTCTCAGCCGTTTCAACGCGTTTTTGTTTAAATTTTTAATTGAGGGAACTAACAAATAGGCGTAGGCACGTTGATTCGATCTGCCAACCCGTCCCCGCAATTGATAAAGCTGAGATAACCCGAACTTGTCCGCCCGATTAATTATCATAGTGTTTACATTTGGAATATCCAAACCAGATTCAATGATCATGGTCGATACAAGACATTGATATTTTTGGGTTGCAAAATCCCACATAACTTTTTCCAGTTCTCTTTCATCCATCTGTCCGTGGGCATAGATAACACTAACTTCGGGAACAACACGACGAATCAGATTTGTCATCGATTCGATCGACTGAACCCGATTGTGAACAAAGAAGATTTGTCCCCCGCGCTCAACTTCCTTAAGAATTGCCATGCGGATGATGTCGGTATTAAATTGAGCAATTTCAGTATGGATTGACTTTCTGTCTCTGGGCGGCGTGGTGATTAGCGACATATCACGAATACCCAGCAGCGCCATATTCAAAGTCCTCGGAATCGGCGTTGCCGACATACTCAAAACATCAACATTCAGATATTTCTTTTTTATGTTCTCCTTTTTTCTGACGCCGAACCGATGTTCTTCGTCTATAACCAGCAAGCCGAGATTATTAAATTTTACATCCCTGGAAAGCAGACGATGGGTTCCGATTACGACGTCAACTTTCCCTTGAGCTAACTTCTCTATGATCCGTCGCTGAATCGATTTTGTGCGAAAACGGGATAACATCTCAACCTTTACCGGAAACTTACTTATCCTATCTCTAAACAAGTTATAATGTTGAAGGGCTAAAATCGTTGTCGGAACCAATACTGCTACTTGTTTGTTGTCGTTTACAGCTTTAAACGCTGCTCTGACAGCGACCTCTGTCTTTCCGTATCCCACGTCCCCGCAAACCAACCGATCCATCGGAAAGTTTTTTTCCATGTCCTGCTTGATTTCTTCTGCCGCTTTCCGCTGGTCCGGAGTTTCCTCATATTCGAATGACGCCTCCAATTCTTTTTGCCAGAGAGAATCTTTTGAAAACGCAAATCCAGGCTGAAATTTTCTGCTGGCATACAACAACGTTAATTCCCGTGCGATCTCTTTGATCCGTTTTTTGGTAGAATTCTTGAGTCTCTCCCAAGCCTTGCCCCCCAGCTTGCTTATCGTTGGAACAACCCCCTCTTTTGCCGAATATTTCTGAATCCGATCCATTCTCTCCAAAGGTACGTACAGCAAATCAGCATCTCGGTATTCAATTTTCAAACATTCGCGTTCATGTCCTTTAACCGTTATCTTTTTTAATCCGCGATAAACGCCAATTCCCTTATCAACGTGCACTACAAAATCACCTTCGGTTAAGGAGTTTAACTGTTGTAAAGAAAGCCCTCGCCTGAATTTCCTTTTGCTACGCCATCGAATAGGTCTGCCATAAAATTGATTGTCGGTAAAAACTATCAACCCGCTTTCAGGGAAAACAAACCCCTGATTAAGGCCCATCACCATAAATTGAATTCTGGATAAATCCAGTTCTTCTTCGATAAAAATGTCCTGTAGTCTCTCCATTTGATCCTGATTGTCACATAGAAAGAAAACTTTGGGATGAGCCAGCGACCCGGATGATAAATAGTGATCCAGTTTTCTTTTCAACAATTTGAAATTACCACGCAACGATTCCTGTGGCTGACATTTAAAATCAATACCAGAAAAACGTCGCTTATCCAGGTAGGAAGAGTGATTTATGGTTTTAAAGCCATCCAGACGCTGTTCAATCTCTTGCCAATTTAAATATTCTCGTTTTTCCCTTGATCGATCACTGGCGACTGGCAGAGATGGACTTTGGCGAAACTGAAAAAACTCCTCGATTTTTTTTTCGATGAGCTCCAGCTCATCAATAAAAATGATGGATTGGTCATGAAAGTAGTCAAAAAAATCGCTATCCGGTGAGTTGTCAAATTTATCGACATCTTCAGGAAATTGAGGATAAATTATGAGTTGTGCAACCTGATTTATGGAGCGTTGGGTCGTGGTATCAAAAACCCTGATCGATTCGATGGTGTCACCCAACATTTCGATCCGGCACGGGTTGTCTGCGGAGAAGGGATAAACATCAATTATCCCCCCCCTCACAGACATTTCGCCCCAATTTTCCACCAGCGGCTCTCTTTCAAATCCCAACTCGAACAGCCGCTGTTTGAGAAATTCAAAATCATACCTTTGATTAATTTTTAAATTAAGACTTTGTTTTATAAATTCTTTTTTGTGAGGTAATTTGTGAATAATATTTCGGGCGGCGATAATGCAAATTGTTCGCTGGTTTTTAAATATTTTCTCAAATCCAGAGAGTAGTTGATTTTTCGTATAAGAGTCGAACAGAGAATCGCCTTCAGCAAACTCGCGGATTTGAGGAAAATATACCACATTATCTTCTCCGTTTAACACAATCAAATCCTGCCTGACGATTTCTTCCTCTTCATCGTCGCCGGTAATAAAGACAACCGGCTTTGACAGGCTTTCGGAAAGTTGAGCTAAAAAAAGGGCTTTTAAAGAACCCGCAAGCCCTCGAATATATACTTTCCTTCCCTGTTTAGTCGCTTCAATTGCTTTTCGGATCGTTTCGGAGCTTATTAATTTTTTTTGGATTTCCATGGAATTTATCAATTATTAAAATCACCCTCAATTGCACCGCGAACGAAACCGTTCGCCAGCTCAAGCCGTCGTTTTGCCTCGACTTGATCAACTCCGCTTAAAATCATCACAATCGCGGTTTTAACATGACCATTGGCTTGCTTCAACACCTTTTCAGCAGTATGGTAATCGACTCCCGTCACTGTAATCACCGTTCGCTTAGAGCGCTCCTCCAATTTTTTGGATGTCATCTTCAGATCGACCATCATGTTGGTGTAAACCTTTCCCAACTGAATCATGGCGGTAGTGGTAATCATATTCAGCACCAATTTTTGTGCGGTACCCGATTTCATGCGCGTTGATCCCATGATCACTTCAGGTCCCACGACCGGACAGATGGCAACATCGACATCCAATTCCAACTGTTCCCGATGAGTACAGGTGATGTATAGGGTTTTGGCGCCAACTTGTTTCGCTTTTTCAATCGCCCCCACCACATAGGGCGTAATTCGGCTGGCAGATATGCCACAGGCAACATCTTTGGCGGTAAAATTAAGCGACATCAGGTCCTTGCCACCGTCTTCTTTAATATCCTCGGCGCCTTCTTGAGCCCGGGTCAACGCTTTGTAGCCGCCTGCAATTATTCCCTGAACCATTTCCGGATCAGCGCCAAATGTCGGCGGAATTTCAGATGCGTCCAGAACTCCCAACCTGCCGCTTGTGCCGGCGCCAATATATATCAACCGACCACCGTTTTTAAAAGCCTCAACCACAATATGCACCGCTTTCGTAATATAAGGTATCTCTTTCTCCACTGCCAGGGGAACGGTTTTGTCCTGGTTGTTAATTACTCTTAAAGTTTTTTCAACGTCCATCGTATCAATTTTTAACGTTTCAGGGTTCTGTTTTTCTGTAATGAGAGTCTTCAATCTTTCGTAAAGGTTAGATTCCAACATAGCTGCCACCTCCAGACAATCTTTTTTGCACACTTATTAAACAGCGACGATGGCGCTGGGCTACGAATCGCTCATCCAATTTAACGATTTTAATCACGACATTTTTATCATGATTCAGCAACTGTTTTACTTCAGATTCCATATCCCCGCCTTTCCAGGCAATATATCTTCCGTTGTTTTTGAGTAAATCTTTGATCCATTGATACACAACCGACAAACTTGCGACCGTGCGGCTGAAAATATAATCAAATTGCTGGGCGAATTCTGAACGCTCACATAATTTCTCACAACGTTCCATCATAACGATCACATTTTTCAGTTTTAATTGGGAAACAGCTTCTTTCAGAAACAGCGCTTTCATTCTGCGCGATTCCAGTAACGTCATCTTTAAATCGGGTCGTAACAAAGCTATCGGCAATCCTGGAAACCCACAACCAGTTCCCACATCGAGAACAGCGGCTTCTTTTTTCAGATCAAAAGCATTAAGCACAGCCATGGATTCAAAAAAATGTTTTTCGACGATCCGGTCGCGGTCTGGTAATGAGATCAAATTAGTACGATTGCTCCATTCCAATATCAGTTGATGATAGGCGTTCAAATCTTCAAGCTGCTTTTGTTGAAGGTTGATTTCGGCTGCCACTAATTTTTGGCTTATTTTTCTTTGAACAGAGATATTCATTGCTTTTGTTCCACGTGGAACATTTTGTTGGTTTCGAATTTTTTCATCGCTATTAATAGCACGGCGATATCCGCCGGTGAAACACCGGCGATGCGCGATGCCTGGCCGACCGAAATTGGGCGGATACGCTTGAGTTTTTCTCGGGATTCTTGTGAGAGCGAACCGATTTTGTCATAATCAAACTCTTCGGCAATTGGTCTGTTTTCCATTTTTTTGAATTTCTCGATCTGCTCCAACTGTCTTTTAAAATAACCTTCGTATTTTATTTCGATTTCCACCTGCTCTCGTACCGCTTTCATCATGTCCTGGTTTTGGCTGAACAATTCATGCTGAATTAGGTTGTGAAAATCTTCCAGCTTCAATTCAGGCCGCTTGAGCAATCGATAGACTGATTCTTTTTCCGAAATTCCAGTTCGGTTCCGTTGATGTAAAACCGGATTAATCTGAGCCGGGCTGATCATGATCTGTTTCAACTCTTCGAAAAACTGATGAATGATTTCTTTTTTTTGTCGTACCTGCGCAGCATAATTCCTGGGAAGCAATCCCAATTTGTCTCCGTACATTGAAAGCCGAAGATCGGCATTGTCCTGGCGTAAAAGCAGACGATGTTCGGCCAACGACGTAAACATCCGATACGGCTCTTCGATGTCCCGAGTGATCAAATCATCAATGAGAACTCCGATGTATGCCTGGGATCGATCCAAAATAAATGGCCGCTGATTATGAATTTTTAGCACGGCATTGACGCCAGCGACAAAGCCCTGAACTGCTGCCTCCTCATAACCTGAGGTTCCGTTTATTTGACCGGCGAAATAAAGGCTGCTAATTTGCTTGGTTTCCAAAGTTGGTTTTATTTGGCTCGGCGGAAAGTAGTCATATTCGATAGCATAGCCCAGCCGGGTTATTTTTGCTTTTTCCAGCCCCGGTATCGTATTCAGGGCTTTTTGTTGAACATCTTCAGGTAAACTGGTTGAAAAACCGTTCAGATAATATTCCTGCGTATTTCTTCCTTCTGGTTCGAGATACAACTGATGGCTGGTTTTGCTAAAAAAACGGTCGATTTTTGTCTCAATCGACGGGCAATATCGCGGACCAATTCCAACTATTTTCCCGCTAAACAACGGCGACCGCTCAAACCCGCTGCGCAATATTTGATGGGTGTTTACATTTGTCTCTGTCAAATAGCAGGGAATTTGTTCAACTACCAGTTGCTTAGTCTGAAAAGAAAATGGGGCGGGATTCACATCACCGTGTTGGATGGTCATACTTTCAAAATCGACAGACCTGCCATCTATCCGGGGGGGTGTTCCGGTTTTAAGTCGTCCCGACCGGAAGCCCAAACCAACCAGCTTTTCGGTCAGCCCGATCGCGGCAAACTCTCCGGCGCGTCCGGCACGATAACTGACCATTCCCACATGAACCAACCCATTCAAAAAAGTGCCGGCGGTTAAAATTGTTTTACGTCCAAAAATTTTGGCGCCGGTTTCTGTTTTAACGCCGGTACACCGATCTTTTTCAATCAGCAGTTCAGTTACCATTGATTGCCTGATATCAATGTTCTTTTGATTCTCAAGCGCTGTCCTCATCCTTTCCGAATAAGCCACCCGATCCGCCTGAGCTCGCAGAGACCAAACAGCAGGTCCCTTTGATTTGTTCAGCATACGGAACTGAATTCCCGTGTCATCAATCGCCTTCCCCATTTCACCACCCAGGGCGTCCAACTCACGGACCAAATGCCCTTTGGCAAGCCCACCAATAGCGGGGTTACAGGACATCTGAGCGATTGTTGAAATATTCATAGTGATCAGCAATGTCTTTGCTCCCATCCGAGCCGCAGCTAAAGCTGCTTCGCAACCCGCATGGCCACCGCCAATCACAATTACATCATATCTATCTTGATCTATCGTCATTGGTCTTAACTTCAAAATGTTTCACGTGGAACAATTTTATTTTCCGATACAAAATCGAGAAAAAATATTGTTTAAAATGTCTTCACTTGTGACTGCGCCAACAATGTGCCCCAGACTGTCCAACGCCTCCCGTAAATATAACGCTACAAACTCGGCTGATGAATCCTTTTCAATTTCACGGCAGGATTTGGCTAAACTATCTTGTGCTTTTTCCAGTAACTGCAGATGGCGAACGTTTGATATTATCACATCGCCAGTGGTCATTGCTTTTTCATTTTGAATGGCGGAAGAAATTGCTTGTTCAAATTTCTTAATTCCAATCCTTTTTAAGGCTGATATCTGCAATATATCGATATTATTACTAAATAGCTCTGATAGGTTTATTTTTAATCCAATATCAATCTTATTTACCACCCTAAATATTTTTCTGACACCAGCTTCATTTATCTGGCGCATCAAATGAATATCTTCGTTTTCCAGCGTCGATGCGCCATCGAACAAATGCACCACAATATCTGCGGTTTTTAAATGTGACAGACTGCGTTTGACTCCTTCCTGTTCAATCTTGTTTGATGACGCTGTTATACCGGCAGTATCGTAAATTCTGAACAGGACTCCATTGATATCTAACAGCACCTCCAAAGGATCGCGCGTTGTGCCAGGAATATCAGTGACAATAGCACGGTCTTCTCTTGCCATAACATTCAACAGGCTTGACTTGCCCACGTTCGGCTTTCCGGCGATAACTAACTTGACGCCTTCTCTTGCCAATCTGCCAATTTTATAAGTATCAATTAACGCTGAAAGCTGCTGTTGTATGTTCACCAATGTTTGAAGAAATTGTTTTCGATCAACAAACTCGATATCTTCATCAGAAAAATCCAACTCCAATTCCAACAAAGAACAGGAATCCACTAATTGCGTTCGAATGTCATTAATGGTATGGGACAGTTTTCCATCGAGTTGATTCAACGCTGTTCGTAGACCAAACTCTGTTTGTGACTGAATTAAGTCCGCCACCGCTTCAGCCTGAGACAGATCGATTCTCCCGTTTAAAAAAGCGCGAAGGGTGAATTCCCCGGGCTCGGCGAGTCGGGCGCCCGTTCGCAGAAAAAGCTCAACAATCTTTTGGCTGAGGTAGCTGCCGCCATGGCAGCTAATTTCCACTATATTTTCTTTGGTGTACGAATATGGGCTTTTGTATTTGGTGACGATTACCTCGTCGATCAGTTGATCATCGTCGTAAATCTTTCCATAAATCGCCCTCCATGGTTTGGCTTTGATAAAAACAGTATTGGATCGAAACCGCTGGTTCACAATGTCAAACGCCCGCTCACCGCTTAATCTTACAATGGAAAGTGCGCCCAGACCGATTGGAGTCGCGACGGCAACAATGGTATCTTCAGAGAATTCTCTGTTCATAATTTTTTTTCTTAACACACAAAAAGCCCCACCAAACTTAAAGATAGGGCTTTAATTGACCGGCTTTCCTCTGCTAAAAAAAGCCTTATTTCTTCTTTGATTCTTTGTTCGATCCGATTATTTTTTTAACCGGTTTTGGCGCTTTTTTGGTTAGATTATTTTCTTCTTCTGTCTTCATCGGTGATGAATATTTTTGCTGTAAGATTGAAAACAGATTAAATAAAGTGTAGTACAAATTTAAACCTGACGGAAATGAGTTGAACAACAGGGTTAAGAATATCGGCATAAAGTAGACCAACGCCTTTTGTTTTGGATCTTTCATGGTCATTTTCTGTTGCAGAAACATAGTCGCCCCCATCACCAGTGGCAACACATTTACCAAATCACCATAAAATGGAATCGAAAAAGGTAGTTGAAAAATTGTATCAGGCGCTGATAAATCCTTGATCCAAAAGATAAAACCCTCATCCCGAAGCTCGATGGTATTGCGAAAAACAATAAAGATCGCGAACAATAACGGCATTTGCAGCAATTGGGGTAAACATCCACTCACCGGGTTCACCCCTTCCTGCTTGTACATTTTCATTGTCTCTTTGTTAAGCCGCTGCGGATCCTTTGCATATTTTTCCTTCAATTCGGCTAATTTCGGTTGTAACGTCTGCATGCGTTGCATCGAGGCGTAGCTTTTTCGGGTTAACGGCCAAACCAAAACTTTAACCAGTATTGAAAAGATAACCAGCACAACACCGTAGTTCGGTATGAATTGATGCAAAAAAATGAACACATTCAAAACCAGTTTGGCAAACGGGCGGATCAGCGATATACCAAAGTCCATAATTTTGCCAAGGGTGGGGTGATAATCCTTGATGATAAAATAGTCCATCGGACCGATATAAACACGAAAATTTTGTGAGACTGAATTTATGTTCGTCGACAGTGGAATCTTATTTTTCAAGGTAACTGAAAAAACCTTCTTCACCCGATCTTTTAAATTATCCTGCCGGTATATTGGATATGTTTCCCCCTCTAATATCGGCTGAATTTCATAATCCGTTTCCGGCAAAATAATCATTGCAAAATATTTAGTTCTAATCGCAGTCCAATCGACCAAACCGCTGAAATCACTTCTGGAATTTTTCTCAAAGGGCTTGTTGGGCAACTTTAACTCTTCTTTGCTCCCTCCCTGATAGACATAAGCCTTAGAATAATCCACATCCTCTTTGCTGATGTGATTTGAATAATCAACTTCAGTATAATTAAGCCCGGACTTCCAGGTCAAAAAATATTCCCGATTATCAAAAGATGTTGCCAGTTGGATAATTTCAATATTCAAGTCGATTATATATTCATCTTTGTAAAATTGGAATGTTTTTACAAGCTGTTTGCCGTTTCCTAAATCAAGCGTAAACTTGACTTTTTCAGTATTTCTCCCCCGTTCAAACTTTACATATTTTCTATCAGGTTCGAAAATTGCATCGAAGGTGTGTAACGTGTCTTCATTGTGAATAAAAAACACGCCCAGATTACCATAACCTCCATCCTGTATCAACTGAACCAGCTCATTTTTTGTATAGTTATATTTTTTCAATGTCCAATTGGTGACCTGCGCTCCTTTTGTGCCAATGTGTGCAATATAATTTTCAGTCTCAACAACCACAGCCTCAGCTTCTTTTTTCTCATCCTCTGCCAGACGGGCGGCTAATGGAGTTTTTTGCGCAGCGCTTAAGTCTTCTTCGCTTTCGGTTTTGACGGCGCCAGTTTCCGCCGCTGTTATTTTAGGTTTTTCCGGTTCGTGAACAGCTTCGGATTGATTTTCAATTTTGCTGTCGTCTGGAACCAATTGGGTGGTTTCCGTCGGCGGAGGTAATTTTAATATTTTTTCTCGATAGAATGTCGTTTGAGTAAGAACCAGTATAAAACCAATTAATATAAAAGCGATAATTGTCTTTCTATCCATAAAAAAACCATCCTATATCTTCTTGATAAAACTACTTTACGGGGTCATACCCCCCTTTATTAAATGGATTACATCTTAAAACTCGCCAGATCGAAAGCAAGCCGCCTCTGATTGCGCCGTGTTTATTAATTGCCTGCAAAGAATATTCGGAGCAGCTTGGGTAAAAGCGGCAGGAAGGCAAAAAAAAAGGCGAAATAGCCTTCTGGTAAAATTTAATTAATATCAGCAAAACTGATTTCATTTATCAATAATTAAATCGTTAATAAATCACAATCTCTTTTTTTCGGCGGCATCAATTGAGTCTTTTACCATGACAACATTTTTTTTCAGCCGAAAATCATATTGGCTCGCGGTTAGATTTTTCCGACTAAATTTAATATTTCTTTCTCAAGACAATAATAGTCGTCACAGGTTCCCTTTGCCAGCAATGCGTAATGAAAACCATCAGGAAATTTAGATTTATTTAATCGATAAATTTCCCTCATCATGCGCTTAAGTCGATTTCTTCTAACTGCTTTTTTTTCTGTTTTAGAAACCACAAACCCAACCTTTTTACCGTTAGCCGGGAAATAGAATACAATGGTAAATTGTCCGTGTATTAATTTCCCTTTTTCGAAAATCTCCTTAAAATTGTCACGGCCTGACAATATTTCAGCTTTGGTCAGCGTAAACTTTCTTTGTCTGGTAACCATAAAAAGATAGTTTATTCATCGCTAACTGAAAGTTTTTTTCTCCCTTTGGCTCGACGTCTTTTGATAATCATTTGTCCGCTTTTAGATGCCATTCGTGAACGAAAGCCGTGTTTGTTAACTCGTTTCCGTTTGCTCGGTTGAAATGTCCTTTTCATAAATTTTCCTTATGCGTTATTATATTAAATCATCTTTTCGAATTAATTCAAAATTTAGAAACCTAAAAATATTAATCTTTTAGTTAAAAGTCAAGCCTTTTTTGTGAGTTAAAATAAATTCATTTTCACTGTAACGAAATTTTAAGATATTTATT
>DSAU01000230.1 GCA_011046315.1 bacterium | reverse complement strand
AGATCCACAAAACCTTTAAGCTGCGT
This sequence comes from bacterium, assembly GCA_011046315.1. Lineage (GTDB taxonomy): Bacteria > Zhuqueibacterota > Zhuqueibacteria > Thermofontimicrobiales > Thermofontimicrobiaceae > Kaytiofontadaptatus. The sequence goes on along the minus strand of DSAU01000230.1, from coordinate 11,995 downwards.
ATTTTCTTCCTTGGCAATACTCATTGAAGCGCCAATAGAAAAATTCAACGGCAATGTGGTGTTGAATGCATAAAATTGCATATCTGATCCAACATTATTGATTCTGGCGCCAAAAGTCAAATCACGAAAGCCAGTTTCGTAGATCGCGCCAAAATCAAACGCGATGGCGGATGCTGTCTCAGTATCAATTTTTTCCTGGATGAATTTTGCCGACGCTCCCATGCGAAATCTATCAGTAAATTGTTTGCTGTAGGAAAGTGATATCGCCAGATCATAATAATCAAAGGTATCATATTGACCAACACCGAAAGCTTCGGGAGCACGTCCTTCATATCCCGGCGGTGCGATATCCCGATCCGCAGCAATGTCAGCTACACCAAGGTGAATCACCCCAAAACCGAAAGTTCCAAGGTTGCCAAAACTATGGGTAATAGCCATGGCGTTCTGGCTTAAACCAGCTATCCAGCTATTATGGTTAAGTCCGATCTGGGTTTTCCCTGGTTCTATCTGAATTCCGGCCGGATTCCAGAAGACCATATTGGGATCGCCATAAAGTGTTGTCGCCGCAGAACCCAACGCCACCATTCGAGCTCCGACACCGATCTTCAGAAAAGCGGCGCCATCAATGCCTGGCTTTCTTAGACCAGCTCCGACGATAGCGGCTGACAGCAGCAATATTACAAGTGTAAAAGTAATTAATTTCGCTATCTTCATAATTGAATCTCCTTAATTAGAAATTTTTTTTGTTAAGAAAGAACCAAATTCGGTTATCGAATAATGGCAAACTTCCCGTTTTGCATTCCGCCGTCATATTTGACAACCCAGAGATACAGACCACTTGCCACTTCGTTACCATTTTTGGAGAACATGTCCCAAAAATAGGTACCGTTTTCGGCGACTGGTGCATTAAACTCAACTTCCTGAATCAGCATGCCAGAGATATCATAGATCTGGATGGTACAATGTAGCGGCAGATTGTAAAACATCACTTGATGTTTTCCACCGGCGTCATGGAACGCAGCCCGCTTATAGGGATTAGGCCGAACGCCAACATTTGCTCTGCCCAACTCAAGATCGGAAATGGCAGCGGTTGGTGATACCAATACAAATGAAGCGCCAATCTTTTTCTGTCCTTCGACATCAGTAGCGGTCGGGTAATATCCATGTCGCCAGGTCCAGGGCCAGGTACTTTCCCAATGTCCGGTACGGCCATTGATATTAACCTTGCCGCTTTCCAACCAAGCGACATTATCCAATCCCTGGTAAGCCGGAGGAACATTGCCAGCAGCGCCTTGTTTATAGCTGGAGACATAGTACCAGTAGCTCTGTCCCGGGGCTGTGTAAGTGTCATCTTCCCAGCCATAGGGATACTGCCCGGCATCATTATCCGGATTTACATAATTGCTGTATTCTGCTGCTGGGATCACCTTTACCAATTCATAAGGTCCCCAATAGTCTCCCTGCTGTTCTTTCAGGTATTCGTGATCGGTTCTTAACAACGGGTTGATTTCAGCTTGACCCGGATCAACGCTGGGATCATTGGTTTTCCACCAGGTATCGTGAGTCGGATACAGCTTTTCATAAGAATGGTAACGAGGCCAGGCAACACTCTTATAAATCTTTATTCCATCGGCATCGCCTAAAGCACCAGGATCTTGCCATTTAATCAACGGTCGTACATTTGTCGAACCACTGATTTTGATCTCCGGTACTGGCGGCGATTGTGGTACTTCGTATTCCCCATCGGGTTGAATGGATTCGAATACAGCACGAGCCGCCTTCACGGTTTTTCTGAGACCATTAATGCGGAATCCTGATCCGCGATAGAAATAGAGTCGAATTCTTTCGCCAACCTCCATGGAAAAAGGTCCAAAACCGGTTATCGGATCGCCATCAAATTGATATTGCGAAATCAAGCCTTCGGTAATGATACCCGGTTCCATGGGACGACCTCGTCCAGTGGCTGGATCCAATGGATTAATACCCAATTCTGCCCCTGTAACGGGGTCCTTTGCCATCACCGGGGGCGCTTTTTCAAATGCGCCATCAGGATAGGTCCACTGGCTCGGATCTTTAACAACAAAGGTGGTGGGATCGCCAGCAGTTCCGGCTTCAAAGATTGCCGGATTGGGGTTCAAATTAAACGAAGCCCCATCATTGCTCTTTCCGCCATCAACGTAGAAAGCTCCCATACTGGCAATATGAGCCTTATCCTCTTTTCCATCCCAAACACCACCCCATCCGGGCTGGGATGTACGGAACCAACCGCGTTGTACACCCTCGCCAACAGCCGGAACGATCTGTTCGCCGGCGGCATTTTTAAAGGCGAGATATTTCTCTTCCCATTGTTGGGCGTTTTCGTTCCATTTTTTAGCGCCCAACCAACCATAACCGTTATAGGCGTCGTAATATTCGCCAAAGTCGGTCACAGCAGGATGGTCTTCAGTTTCAGTGGTCTTGGAGCCAATAGCCTGACAATGAATATCCCAGGGTGCGCCGTTTTCATCAGGTGTCAGGTCGATAATGGTCCCTCGATAGCGATTGTTGTTCACATAGTAGCTTCTGCCGCCACTGGAGTTAATCAAAAAATGAAAACAACCGGACCAGTAAAGGAAATTCAACGCATGGATGCGGTTGTTTTCAAAATCAACCACACCATCAGCGTTTAAATCAGGTTTACCGGTATTGTAAAGCTCGATCTCGACCAGATGAAAATCATCGAGGTGACCCCAGGGCATAGTCCAGGAGTGCACGGTTAATTTCACATCCACACCTACTGTAGTGGGCCAGGCTGATGTTCCCCAGGCATGGGTTCGATCAGCCGATAAATAAGAGCCGCCTACCGGATCGTGATAATTTCGGGTGGGATCATTGGCGCCGGCGACACTCGGCAGATATTTTAAATAAGCATAATTTTTATATTGCTCCCCCACTACGGCGCTGTTAACCGAAGCAAATTGATCAGTGGGATTAAATTCAACCGCATTTAAACCATTGCTGAAATCCATGGCAAGTCTGCCAGACATCCAGCTCCAGGGAGGATTGCCAAAAAGCCCACTGGTGATCAGTCGTGTTGAAGTGAATATACACGCCTGGGCATGATAAGGGCTAATCGACGAAACATCGGTTATTACCGGAATTCTTGGCCAGGAATAATCGAAATTAGGTGGAATATAAGTACCCCAGGTTTCACCGGCAGCAATCACGATGTTTTTCCCTGGACCTTCGGCGTGCAGAGAAACCTGAGTAAACATCAGGCATGCTGCCAATAGTAGCAGCGTTGCACTTAACTTTTTATTTTTAAGCATATTTAAGGTCTCCTATTAAGTATCTTTTTTAAACATAAAACAACATTTACATAGATTGAGATTAGAAGCCCAATTCCATGCCAACCCAAATTTGTCGTGCCGGACCGTATAATGGTCGACCCAGCCAGTCAAAAGGTGTTCGCCAAAAACCTTCCGGATCCTGCTCATCACCGCTATCTGGTATGCCATCGCGACCAATTTCAAAAATCGATTGGTCAGTCGATTCATTAAACGGTGTATTGTTATAAGCCAGGATATTTTTGCGGTTGGTTAGGTTTCTAATTTCCGCGAATGGTCGAAATCGAATGCCAGCTAAATTCGCTTGCCAGCTAAGCCTCAGGTTGAGCTCAAAGTGCCACGGACCTTCCTGCAATTCCGGACTAATATCGAACCAGGGATCATCTTTAATATTTTCCGTGGGGAAGTATTTGAATCCGCTCATGAGATAAGCAACCGCTGACGCCTGGATATTGTAAGGCATGTAGAACAACATGGTTCCGCTAAAGCGATGGGTCCTATCATAGCCACCGGCTAATGGATTTCTGGTACTTCGCACTACAATATTATCCTGACGATACGGATAGTATTGGCCCATATCAATCGGCAGATAAGCAAAATTGGCGCTATCAACACTGGCGCTGAAATTCCGGCGTTGACTTGGATCATTACCTGTTTTTGGAGTGGATGCTTTGATATAAGAATAGGCATAGGAAACGCGTCCGGAATACCAGCCGGTTCGGCGTTTTTCAAGCGATACTTCGATACCTCTTGAATCAGCATTGCCCCAACTGCTGCGGAACATTACTCCCTGTCCGGCATAGGGTGTCAGATTCCAGGTCAGGCTGGAATAATTTTCAACATCGCGATAATAGACATTTGCGTCCATCGTGATATCCGCAAATAGCGCCCATTGCAAACCGATTTCGTAAGCTGTTGATCGCATCGGTTCCTGGTCAGGCCAGACAGATTCCATTTGTGGAGACGCTGAATAGTTGGTAAAATTATAATCCTGGTACAATGAGGCAAAGTTTGGATATTGGACGAATTTCCCAAAAGAATAGTGCATTGCCATTCGATCGGTGATCGGGTGGGAAACGCCCAGTCTTGGGCTGAAATACCAGTTCCATCCGACCTTTTCACCTCTTGCAGGAGCTAATTCGGTTACCGTTCCTGTCGCATCTTTGCGGTAATCCCAGGGGTGAAAATCATTTTCAAATCGCTGGGTATCATTATCATAACCATCGATTCGAGCGCCGATGTTGACGATCATGCCACCGTATTCAATTCTATCCTGGAAATAAACAGCAGCTTCTTTTGGGTGAAACGTATGCATATCCACATGGAAAGCTTCCATAGGAAATCTGTGACCAGCGCCACCCAGTTCAGCCTGTAATTGAGTTACATCAATATAATGCATTCGGAACTGCGCACCTGTCTTGATTTGATGAGTAAAAGAAAGCTGGCTGGTCAGGTCTGCTTTTAATGTGGTTACGTTTCGAGTGGTTTTGCTGTATAACGGTGCAGGATAGCGGGGGCGATATAAACCACCGGTACCATAAAAATTCACCTTATTTTCCATATAGCTTTGATCGATGGCGCTATAAAAGAAAGAACGGTTTGGATCTCGCGGACCGAGAACTGCGTCCGGATTTTCGTTGAGGTAATTTCCAATGTAACCATCAACGGTGCTCCAGTCGATGTAAGTTACGGTTTCACCATCAATCGTTTCAGTCTTGGTTACACCACCAACGTAGCGCAAATAAGTTTCCCGATCGCTAAAATCGATGAAATCACCGGTTTCGGTAATGTCGCTATAACCGTCATTATTGTCATCGGGATAACCGATCCAATCGGTTTTATTTGCCTGGCTTAACTGAACTTCATAGAAGGTACTGGGCGAAAGGGTGTGAGTCCATTTGGCGTAAGTGATAAGTCCCAGGTCCTTATAACGCGGTGCGCCCTCCATGTAGTACAACCACTTGGGATTGAATTTCCAGTTGACAAAATTGAACAGCTTGCCGCCATCATCCAGTTGACCGAATAATGTAACCCGTTGGTCATTATTCAGATCATAATGCAATTTCAAGGTGCCGGTTACTCTTTTATTGAGATCAAAAGGTAAGGCACTGGTGCGCATGTTATGATAACGGGCAGTTAAAAAGAAACCGCCTTTGTTACCCAGACCGGGAATCGGGCCACTGAGATTGCCTTCAATTTCGTAGGAACGACCCAAGCCAACAGAGTCATCCGGGTCATAATAGTAACTATCTCGCGCCAGGTCTTCGTTCCAGGTAAAAAGCTGAGCCGCTCGCCTGTCTTTAATCGCTTCCGACTGGGCTAATTTATTCTTCTCATCATGGTAACCCACCAGATCTCCCTTACTGTCTTTCATATAATAAGGGTTGGATCCGAAATGTTCAATTTTGTCAAGCGGTGTGCCTCGAACAAATATCTTACCCGTATAATTTTGTCCACCGGCTTTAGTCACCATATTGATAATACCAGCCGATGCAGTGGGATATTCAGCCGTAAAAGTTCCGGCGTAAACATTCAGCTCCTGCACCGCACTACCGGGTACATCACTCACCGCGGTTTCATTCAAATCAGAACGACGGAAACCCTGGTAAACATGTCCGACATCGAGTGTCCCGAAAGCACCGGTACCGCCGGAGAAGTAGGAATCAGAAACATCAACACCGTCAACAATGGTCTTGGTTTCATACTTTCGTCCACCTCGGACGTAACCCTGAAAGGTACTGGCTGATGTTTCAACGATCCCGTGAATGCTCCCCACGGGCAGTGCGTTATCCAGCTCTTCCGCTGTAACTGTCGTCTTTGATTGGGTTAGTGTTTTTTCAACAAGAGGGCGATCGGCGACCACAGTTACGGCTTCTCCCTCTATAACCGTTGTTTTTAATTGAACATCGAGAGAAGTAGTCACATCCAGTTGCGCGCGCACATTCTCAATCTCTTTTGTGGTGTAACCCATGAAGGTTACCCTAAGCTTATAAACGCCCGGCGGAACATTGAGGATAAAGTACTGCCCGTTGACATCAGCAGCAGCCCCCATAGTTGTTCCGACAATCTGTACCTGAGCCCCGGGTAGTGGTTCCCCTGTTTGTTCATCCGTTATTTTACCCGCAATCTTTCCCAGTGCTGCAAAAGCGGGGGCGGAGAAGACAAGCACAGCTACCAAGCCCACGGCCAGCGCCATAGACAAATAACTTGAAATTTTCTTTGACATGTGAGTCCTCCAAAATTAAATAGAATTAGCAATTCTTTGAAAAAGTAACTCATGGTTAAACAACAGCTTCATTTTTTGTTGCTGACCACCTCCTTTCACCGCTTGAAATCGATGAGAGATTTAGTGAATTTGAGAATCATAATCCTACCAATTGAATTGTAAATCACATCCTGCAGCACCACCTCCTTTGCAATCATTTATTTAATCAGAGACATCATTTGTAACCCATTAAAAAAGCGGAATGATATATTTGGCCTCTACTAACGCAATGCGTCGGATAAAGAATATACCATTCCGCTTTATCAGAAATTAAAAAGCGAAAATTCATTTGAATATTTCTTTTCATTGAATTAAATACAATTAAGAACGTCGATTTGCAGTTATCCGGTAAAAATATTTGACTACGAACTAAAAACGGATAAGTCATTTTCCCCTCCTGGGATCATTGGAAAGGTTGCTGCTCGCTCATTCTCTCAAAGTGCAATCTAAATTGCCGATAACGCTATAAAAATCATACTGAGATAAGCTCTGGCAAACTTGCACTTAATCGTTTGCGAAAACCTTTAAGAAAAGGTAATAAATTTTAATGGCTTTGTCAAGTATTTTTTTTAACTTTTTTAAATTTTTACATCAAGTCTGTCATATAACCAGGAAGCTCTATAAGCAACCAATGCGATCTATCTCTTTATTTTTACAGTACTAACACCTACAGCAACCATAGTGAATCATTTTTAAGCTCCGATGCACCAAATGGCAATAGTTGTCAAGCATTAAAAATCGACTGGCTTTCGAACGTTGCCGTTGGAATAGCAGATTTAGAATTAAAATGGTGCGTCAGGATTCGCGTTTCGATAAACACGTGTTGGGGAGGCTGCGGCTGTTTACCAGTGTCGATGATGTCAACGATCATTTCAAGCGCTTTTTGTCCCATCTCGTAAGGCATTTGATCGACCGTCATGAACGGGACACCGAGACGGTGAACGATATTGTTGTCGCCAAACTCAGCCAACATCACCTGATCTGGGATCGACAGACCAGCTTTTAAAGTCGCACAACCGACACCATAGGCGATTAAGCCGCTAACACAAAGCACCGCATCAAATTTCCTTCCGGTTTTGATGAATTTTTTCATGACCTGTTCCGCATCTGCATTGGATTTGCACTGTAAAACAAACTCCTGACGAAATTTGATGCCAGCCCGATTCAACGCATTTTTATAGCCTTCAAATCGCCCTTTTGCCACAAACAGATCTGTGGTCGGTCCGATAAATACAATATCACCACGATTTGCCCTAATTATATGATCCATTATTTCTGAAGCAGCTTTTTCATCATCAATTGTGATGGCTGAAAAATTCAAACTCTCGATCACCCGGTCAAAACACACAAAAGGAATCCCACGATCATATATATTGGATATCAGCTCGACATTCTCCGCACCCGGCACTGAAGCGATCAGAATACCATCAACATTCAAAGCCGATAAGAATCTGAGATTTCTCCTCTCAATGCGCGCGTTTTCATCATGAACCATGATAATCGTCTCGTAGCCAAGCTGTCGCGCCCGCTCATACATACCCCGGCTTACCTCTGCAAAAAAAGAATGCCCCAGGTCAGGAACCAGTACCCCCAAGATATTACTGCGACGTCGGATTAAACTTCTCGCTAATAAATTTGGCTGATAACCCAATCTTTTGGCTGTCTTTTTAACAAGGAGGCGTGTTTTTTCGGATATGTCAGAACTGTCTCTGAGAGCCTTTGAAATGGTTGCAGGAGTTAAACCCAGTTCCACAGCCAGTGTTTTGAGTGTAACTGGCTTTTTATGGTTCTCCATTTATCCTCCGTTTTTAAATCGGCTGGAGATAAGTTGAAAATGTATAGCAATCATGAATTGATTGCACATGCTATGATTTCAATTTTGCAGGTTGAATAAAGCGACCTAACTTAATCGATTGCGAAAACCTTTAAGCTTATTATAATAATTAAAATTGGAATTGTCAAGTATTTTTTTTTATTTTTTGTAATAACTCAGTCATCGGTGGTGGAGACGTAGATTAATGCCATCGCTTTATTTGTAACAATATTTAAAATAGTTGGCTCTATACAGTGTCCGTCTGAAAAAGACCTTAATTCTCCCTTTACTGTCATACCGAACGATCCCGCTACTGCAGGAAGGCGAAGCAATCTCTTAATTATCAAAAGATTGCTTCTACCGCTGAAGCAGGATCGCAATGACAAGGTAAGGAGCTACTTTCGGACAAGCACTATATAAAAATTTTAACGTCTGTTAAATAATCAAATTATCAATCGATGGCATCAGTATTCCACTTGTAAGTGAGTTGAGACCATCTGGTGTATTACATCAGTTTTCATTTCCACCAATAACTAAGGTCGTACCATCTGGCTAATTTTTATTTGCTTATCAGTGTATATGTCTCATTTTTTTATAGTTAGCAAGCTGAAGTGAAACCGTTGATACTGCTATAATCATCTGATGTTTTGAATCAACACCAGAATTAATTTTGATGTTGATTCAAAAATATAAAATATTGAAACCATTTTGACGGTTTTGAATGTGTCATCAGGTGGTGAACCTGTAAACGGTTGCAAATAAACACCAATCAAGCGGTTCAAATAAAAATTGAATCCAAATCTGAAAATCACCGTATAGAGTGTTGAATTTGTCGATTTCACTCACAGCGTGATGATAATTTTCTTAGCCCTATGAATTCTGTGAAAACAATGACAAGTTATGCGACCAAAATTAATCTTAAATACAGATATTGCGAGCAAGCCACGATAATGGATCAAGACATGGCAGCCAGAGTTGACCAGGCTAAAATTTTTAGCTTCCGTTTGAGGAGCGCCACCGATCAAATTACACAGACGGTTCGCCAATGCGACCATATTCTGGAGAAGGATCAGTGCTGTACATCTCAGGAAATTAACGAAATCTCTACCGCTCTTTCTGAAGCGTTAGCCAATGCAATCATCCATGGCAATAAATTGGATCCCGATAAATATGTAGCTTTGAAAATCAAAATCTGTCGCAACAAAATTCAACTCATTGTGACCGATTAAGGAGAGGGTTTTGACCCTGATTTGGTTCGCAACCCGACTAAAGCTGAGAATATTTTAAAAGGAAACGGCCGCGGCGTCTATCTAATATCAATCTTTATGGATGATGTAAAATATATTAAACTTAAAAAGGGGATGCGGGTTGTGATGACCAAATTTTTGCAGCGATAGCATACCTCAGTGGAAAATTATCCAAAATCTATATTCTTCCTCCTCCGTGTTGCCTGCTATTTTCAAAGGGTAAAAGGGCTCAAGGAAATATGCATCATTTTCTTTTGAGCCTTTTTTTTAGTTGAACCGTGAGTTCAGCCTGTTCTGTTGGATTAAAAATATCATTTCGCCAGCACATATTGTTTCAATTTGAGGATAACCTCAGGATCGGTCTCAAAAGGAACCACGCCGGTCCCGATACAAACATTGGCGCGATTTTTTGACAATGCAATCACCCGATCAGCCTCAGCATAAAGCATCCCCATATCACCGCGAATTAAAAGATTGGGATCGATGTTGATGCGGACGATCACCTCGGGATAGCGCTCTATTTTCCTCATAAAAAGACCTTGATCGGTTTCAAAAGGACAGATTACATAGCCGGTTCCGATTTCCATCATTAGTTCCACCAGCGGTGCAGTATCTCCGCCGATAATGCATGAAATCGGATCAACAGTCATTTTTCTGATTTGGTTCATCATAGCGACCAGCGGTGGGAGGGCGATTTTTCTAAATGTCGCCGGAGAAATGAGCGGCGGCGCGGCTGCTGATTCAAACAAGCTGATGCCCAAACCGTTTTCCAGAATGCATCGATAAAAATTCACCTGTCCAGCGGAAAGATGCATCAATGCCCTCAAGACACGCTCTGGTTCCATCACCGACGCCATCAGCAGTGGCTCTATTCCCAATAAATTGCTGGCAATCGAGAAAAGCCCGCTCACCGGGACACGAACATCAGTCTGGGGAAATTCTTGTTTTAACTTTCTCCCCGCTTTGATTATCATTGGAATCCGTGCAGCTTTCTCCGGATCGAAGTGGGCTAAGCCCATTAAATCATCAATAGACTGGCAGACTGGTTTGCCGATGGCAGGAATATCGTCTCCGGCCGGCGGCTCGATAATTGCGCCATAGGCTTCAGCTTCCAAATTGTAAATATCGATTCCCACTACAATCGGAGAATGTTCATACAGCCGATAAGCTGCTGCATGTGCCTGAAACAACAAATTATCATCACGGGAAACCTCCCACGGTGATCTTTGAATCAGCCGTGCGGCATGCTCATAAACTGCTGGCGAAAAATCCACTTCTGTCCTCACAAATATTTCATCACAGCTAAAGTAATTTTCTGTATCTGAATTTCAAAGTTATAGCATTATAAAAAAAACAAAACCGCTGATTTCACAGATGACACAGATTTTTATCTGCGAAATCTGTGGTTGCTTTTCATTAATTAATTCGCCAAGCTATGTTCTCTTTTAAAGACCAATTTCACACTCTTTATTTCAAAGGGTTCAAACTCAAGCTCCAAAATCGATTCATTGATTGGGTCCAGCGGTTTTATCGATTGTTCGATTAAATTTACTTCCACTGCATTTTCAACAGGAAAACCAGATTTCAGTTGTGCCTTTTCAAAACGTTTCTCTGATTGATACATTCGGACAATGACGCTGTCATCATCTTCAGCTTTTTTTACAGATTCAATGATAATATTTGGAGAATTAACATTGAAAAACGAAAACTGCGACGGCAGCGTCCCCTTTTGTTTTTCGATGCGCCGTATTTCAAGTGGCACATTCAATTCATACGCAGCGTGTGCCACTCTGCCAACTTGATGATCGCCGGGATGCGGAAACAGGGAATAGGTAAATTCGTGATCTGCCTGATCAGTATAGCCATGATGCGCTTCTCCAGGCAGAACATCCTCATCTGAGACCAATTTGGGTCCGGGATAAGGCACACTTCGTAATAGATTCAAATCAATGACATTGTCTTTGATTTTATAGCCATATTTTGAATCGTTCAACAATGCAACGCCATAATCCTGCTGTGAAAGGTCAGCCCATTTTTGAGCAGGGACTTCGTCCTTTGCCAGCTCCCAGGTCGTATTGCGGTGAGTGGGCCGGCTTATATTTCCGAATTGAATTTCATAAATTGCTGTATCCGAAAAAATATTGACCGGAAAACTGGTGCGCAACATGGATTTCGTCTCCCGCCATTTGAGCCGGGTGACAAAATCAATCCGGCGGCTGCCATCAGTCAGCACAATATCCTGGACCAGCTCTGAATGACCCAACCGATATTTTTGCCGGAGGATGGCGCGCGGTCCCTCAATCCGGGCTTCAGCCGATTGAAGCTGCATATATCGCGGCGCAGT
>DSAU01000319.1 GCA_011046315.1 bacterium | reverse complement strand
GGTCATCGATCTGCTTTTTATATTCCTGCTTTTTGCTGGGATTGGTTTCATCGAAGTAAAACGGTTTCAGACGTTCCAGTTCGGCAAACAGTTGGTTATTAAACAAATTCTTTTCCACGCCCAGCAGCGAATTGCCGCAAACGATTTTGTAATCCAGATTCGGCAGTGGCTTGATTTGCCGGATATCCTCTTCATCCACCACCAGCGACAGCCAGAGCCGCAGCTTGGCGATTTCCACCGCGCCGGGGTCGATGTCCACGCCGTAAAGGGAATGCTCGATACAGCGGCGTTTGAATTCATAATCTGAACGTGGCACAGACATTCTTGTCTGTGAGTTATGTGGCACAGACATTCCTGTCTGTGAGTTATGTGGCACAGACATTCCTGTCTGTGAGTCACAGGCAGGAATGCCTGTGCTACCTTCATATAACCAATACTGCCCCTCTGATAAATTGGCTTTTATCGGGTTTTCCATAATGTAGCGAATAAAGTGCTGATATTGAGCTTCACTCCGAACGATATGGTCATAGGATTCATCCATCCAAAATCTGTTGCCGGTGGTGTTTAACAACTGATTTATTTTTCTTGAGCTTGCACCTTTCATTCCTTTTAATAGATCAGAAAGTGAATTGCCTGCCAGAGGCTCAAGAAGAAGATGAACATGGTTTGGCATAATGACTCCGGCATGAACAAGCAGCCTTTCGCCATTAAAGCGAAGAATACATTCCTGCACAATCTCCCGAATTGCCGGTTTTGCCAATGTGCAAGACCCATAACCCACATCGAGCCACTTTTCCAAACGTGAGCCAAAGCGTCTATTATATTCTTTCCATTCTTCGTCGCTCCATGGTTCCGGATGCCGGCTTATCCAATAGTCCCTTTTCGCTTTCCACTGATTGAGTTTTTCCCGGGGCAACGAGTCGGCAAGTCGGAAGGTAATCCAGTAGATAGCGCCCTCTTTGGTCCAATGAGGCAGGTTCCGGCGGGTTATTGTAACACAGACATTCTTGTCTGTGGTATTCTCACAGACAGAAATGTCTGTGTTACTTTCAGGGGCAGGAATGTCTGTGTCACTATGGTTAAGGAAAACGGATAGCACATTTCTGGCGCGCACGATCTCGTTCATCATGCCCACCGGAAAGGCGCCGGAACCCACCGCCGGGTCGCAGACTGTGATCTCTGCCAGTTTCTGGTCAATCCTTGCGGCATTTTGGCGAATGCTCTCCGGTATTTTGTAAGAATAATCACGGGTTTCTCTGCCTTTAGCTTGTACCGCAGCTTCGTGCTCTCTCACCTGATCCGAATACTTGATAAAGGTCTCGATATCTTCTTTTTTGATTTCGGGCTGGCTTCGGTTTTCAATGGTCAAATCCTGTTGACCCCTTTTTACCCTATTCCCAAATGCATCCGTCTGAGCATTACCAATATTTTGATATGATACAGGGCTCGTATTTAATTCCGTGTGAAGATAATTGATCAGGCTCTGCTGGCACATGTAGTGCACGATTTCCCGAGGGGTGTAATAGACGCCGAATTTTTTGTTGAACTTGTTTTCTTCGCCCTTGCGCCCGCTCTTTAACGCTTTGGTGAATTCATCAAAATTGTCGGGCCGGATGGCGTTGAATTTCTCGTAGGCTTTACCCAGCAGTTCCGGGTCAATGGCCACTTCCTTTTCCAGAGGTTCCTCTTCGCGCACAGTAAAATTGTAGCGGTCAAACACATCCAGTACGCCGTCGCCTTCATCACCCTCTTTTGTTTTGCGTGAATTGGAAAACAGCTCATTGGGCAGATGAATATCGGTATGCACCCAGTCGTAATTGCCGATGGGATCGAACAGCCCGCCGTTTAAGAAGGGAATTTTGCAGTTGAAGCGGCTGTAATAGTAATCTATATGTTCCCGATCTTTGCCGGTTCTCAAAGCCTCATAAAATAGTGGTTCTAGAATCTCATCAAAAAAGTTTTCATAATCAGAATGCTTCTTTTCAAAAAGCTCACGTAAAAAATGTTTGGAACCGGTGCCCCAGTCGTCATCGCGTCCCACGCCGAACCAGCCTTTTTTCTGCAAAAAATAGAGAAAAACAATCTGTCCCAGCAGTTTTTTGGCAAAGTTGACCGTGTCCACGCCCTTGGCTTCGAAATCGGCTTTGATCTTCGGATCGTTTTTAACAACCCTGTCCAATGCCTCCTTGGTGCGGATAAATAGTTCGCGATATTTGAGAAAAAACTCTTTGGTGACGGTCTCGATGTTAAAGGCTTCTTCCAGTTGGGCGAGGGTGGGATTGTGCTCATCGTCTGCCAGAATTTTAATCAGTCGACTTTGCGCGGTATGGCTTTTTTCGTTTACCCCAACTAAAAATGACCAGCGCCGGGCCGGGGTAAAATCTTGTTTGACCTTTACCTTTCCGGTATCGGTCTTTCCTGCCTGCCGCGACGCATCCGCTTGCGGCGCAGGCAGGTCAAACTTGTAATCCATCTTGACCAGAGAAAACCGCCAGTCCGCCGAATCCGGCGACACATAAGCCACCAGGGCAGCGTCCTTCATTTCGCCGCCACGGCTGCCGTTCAGGTACCAGGCGATAAAATTGCGCTGCATGGTGCGGGCGCGTTCCAGAGAAGTCTCTTTTTGCAGCGTGATGATAAGGATATCGAGGCTGTTTTCCCCATCGCTGAACTTGCCGATGCGCTCCAGGGTTTTGATGGATGGCCGGAATTTCTCCGGGATATAGTTGCCCTGATAGGTTAATGGAGCCGCCTCGATGCGATTGAGCAGGTTTTTGATAAAGCCGGTGAATCTGTCTTTTTCAAACGAATTTTCAAAAGTTTCTTTAATGAGATTTCGTGCCTGGTGTTTATCCATTTTGGTTTATCTTTCCTACTTTTTGTTTTGCAATTATATATAAATGTCTTTTTAGAAGATCACAATCATAACACCATTTTCCTGCAGCAAATCCAGTTCCGGCAAACCCTGCACAAGGAAGTGCTCCATGATCTTTACGACCGACTGGAGATAAAACCGTTGAGGGTCCTTTGGTACTGTCCGACAATTGTCTTAAACATGTCCGTTATGTCCGATAAATGTCTGTTATAATAATTCATAACTTCGACCTTTTTTTTCTCCGCTTTCCTTTAGAATCTTTTTGATGACTAAATCTTGTAAATCTCTGTATAAGGTTTTCTCAGAAACGTCTGTAATTAATGCTTTATAAGAAGATAAAGTTATTTTCTTATTTGCTTTGACATGTGCAACAGCTTTCATCTGTCGGTCATTCAGTCCCAATTTTTTTAGGTTTTCTTCGTTCCATTTATCCTTGTAAAATGTTACCTGCATGATTCCGTTGTCTTCTTCAAAATCCGGTTCCGGCAAACCCTGTTTTACACAATTTTCCACGATTTTTATCGTCCCTCGTCCCCAGGCCTCGATGAGGCCGGCATAATAGAAAACCTGCGCCAGCAGGGGGTTTCTGGGAAGCGAGGGATGCTCGGTTTTCAGTTTTTCTACAGGAATCTCCGGCGGGAGGCGTCCCACGTTCATGACGATCAGCCTGTCTTTATAAACTCTCACCTGAACATGCGACGTTGCAGAATAATCTCTGTGAATCAGGGCATTTATAAGGGCCTCTCGCAGCGCTTCGTAGGGGTACTCGAGTATATCCCGGCGATGGATTCCTTCAAAATGAATATTGCTGACCAGGTATTTGGACCTGAGTATTTCCAGTGTATTTTCCACCTGCTGGAAGAGGTTTCCGTCCACAATGTCGGTAAACTGAATATCGGTATTGGTGAGAAAGCGACCGATTTTGACAATAGCCTGAAGATAAACATTTTGCGGCTGCTTACCGAAAAGAAGAACGGCGGCACGCCTCAATTGGGTTCCCTCGAGGAGTTTTAACTTTTGCAACAGAACCTTTGTATCGGTCTCTTTGATGATGGACGGTATTCTTTCCGCGGCGTTTCTTTTGAATTGCTCAATGGCTTCATGGTCGAGATTGTCGAGAGCCCCCCGATCTTCAAAAAGTTCATCCCACGATTTCCCCGATCTTTTCAAGAGAAAATCCGACAGTGCTGTACCGGCAAGTTCCTGAACCGTGCTTCCACTCCTGATGTAAAACTTGCCGTCATAAGAAATCGGCACGGAAGACGGTTTCACAATTACCTTAACCACGTCCGTTTTTTCGATCTTCTGTACCTCAAGCGATGGGATGATGCCTAGCTTGTTCCGAATCCTGTTGGGCAAATCTTCCAGCAGGCGTTCGGCATTCTTTAGTCCCACAGGGTTTCCGCGGTCATCCATACCTATGATTAATTCTCCACCTTTGTCGTTGGCAAACGAGGCAATGGCTTTCAGATATTCATCACGCCAGTTTGACTTGAACTCGATAAGCTGTGACTCCTTATTGGGCATTTTCCTCTCTGCACAAATACATCGATAAAATCACTTCACGCTTGCCGAAAGAACGGGGATTCTGTTCCGCATAATGCTCATGTAAAAAGCGCTCCGGAATATGGCTTTGCAGCGTGCCCAGCACTTTAAACGGATTCAGGAGATCCTGCTTGAGTGCTTTCAACGCTTTGAGGGTTTCTTTGGCTGTTTGTTTGGGTAAACCGCCCTCTTTCAACTGAGCGATGACTTGTTTGAGATAGTGTTCCTGTTCATCGGTGAACCGTTGGGTGTTTTTCAGCGTCGCTTTGAGAAATTTGAGCACTTGTGCGGCGCTGTCCCGGCCGCGCCTTTTTAAGGGTTCGACCAGTTCTTCGATGGTGGTATAAACGAAGGCTTCTTTGTTTTTATCCAGAAGGTCAAAAAATCTTTCCGGTAGTTTTTGCTTCTCAGCATCAATGGTGCTTTCGAGGATCGTTGCAGCGCTCATGAAATCGAGTTCCTGTGCAGCAGGGCTATTGTCGGCAATGAAAAATTTCTGTAATTTACCGCGCCTGAAATAGGTCACCAGTGAACCTTGATGCTCAACGTCTGTTTTTGCTGTCCGGGCTTTCTTTGGCAAGCGTTTGATTTTTTCAAACAGGTCGGGGTTTTTGTCCCGAACATCTTTGATCACGTGCAAATATTTCAGCTCACTTTCTTCGGTTTCTTGCTCACCGATCAGCGTCTTTTTGGAAATTAATCGATTAAAGAGTTCGTGTGAGCTGACCGGCTCGCCTTCGGTCAACAGCGCCGCATCGCCGCCGAGCAATGTAAGAAAGGCATTGATTTTGGCCTCTGCCGCTTCCTTGAGTTTAATCTGGTCGTTCGATTGCTCAGTCGGGAAGAAATTAAAGGTGTAGATTTTGTCGAAGGTTGTATCGACCCGGTTGATGCGTCCGACTCTTTGCATCATGCGTGTCGGATTCCAGGGAATGTCGTAATTCACGACCACATTGGAGCGATGCAAGTTGACGCCTTCAGACAAGACCTCGGTCGAAACCAGAATACGATAATCGTCCCTGGGGTGGCGCACTTTGGCATCAAAATTGTTAATCACTTTGTCGCGGGTGGCTTCACCTGATCCGCCGGTAAAGCAAAGTGCGGTATCGGCAAATTTCACGTTGATATTTTTCGCCAGATATTCGGCCGTTTCTTTTGATTCGCTAAACACGATGAGTTTGTTTTGAAGTATTTCATTGGTGGAGAGTTCTTCCAGAAAAGTCAGAAGTTTGGGATCCCGTCTAATCTTTTGCCAGAGAGATCGGATGGTGGTCAATATATTGAGATCGCCTTCCAGGTCTTTGATAAAGTCTTCAGTAAAATCTCCGCTGTCGTATCGTTCAGCTTTGCCCTCGTCAACCAGCTTTTGGATGGCGGCGTCATCATCGTTTTCCAAGTACTCAAAAATCTTGTTTGCGTAATCCTTACTGATATAAACATGGCCGTTCCTGAACTCTTTGATGAACATCTTATAAGAGGAGATAAAGCGATCAATCGAATTCTTGAAAGCAAAAAAGCTGCTCTCAAGCCGCTTCACCAAAAGAATCTTCATGAATCTGCCCATGTTCCTCTGGGATTGTTCTTCAAGCTGGTCGATTGAACCTTTGTAATATTTCGGCAGAAGCGGTGTGTAACGGGTGTACGTGAATTTTTGGGAGATCAACTCAATGGTCGCAGTAAAGATTTTGTCTTCTTCCTCGTTGAGCTGGTAAAAGAGTGGTTTAGGATCGTCCATATCCGGGAACTTGAGATTTTGCCGGGATAAATCATCGGCAAAGTACTTTGAGATTTCGGTTCTGGTACGGCGCACCATCAAATACTTGAGCACTTTTTCGCGGATTTCTTTGGCGTTCTCTTTAACGATTCTTATATAATCGGCATAGTCACTCTGTCTGTCCAACTGTTTCAGTTTCCTGTCCAATCCGTTAAAAAAACCTTCCAGATCGGGCAAGTTAGGAATCGTGCTTTTCCTCGCTTTCTGGAACAGTTTTATCTGGCTCAAAATGTCTTTCGGAGAATTGTTGTACGGGGTGGCTGTTACCAGAATAACTCGCTTGCCACGACAGATTTCAGCCAATTTCTCGTAGGTGATGTTGGTTTCCGTGCGGAACCGGTGCGCTTCGTCAATGATAATGTTCTTGTATTTTTCCGTTCCCCTGCGAAGTATTTCGTCTAATTTTCCAATTGACTCAAATTCTGCCGCTACCAGAAAATCGGAAAATACATTTGGCCATGAACCGGGATTGGTTTTGTCCAGCAGAACCGGCGGAGCAATAACCAGCGTTCTGCCGTCAATCTGACCGGCAAGCATAGCCGATATGTAAGTCTTTCCCAAGCCCACAACGTCGGAAATGAATACACCGCCGTATTCTTCCAGGATTTTCTTTGCGTTTAATACCGCCTGCTCCTGGTATTCCAGTTTTTTGAAATCCTGCGGCAAGTACCTGAAGAACACCTCATCCGTCTGGCTGAGTTCATCCTTGAAATATTCATAAAGGAATTTCAAATAAAGCTCATAGGGGATAATATTTTGGCTCAACCAGGTTTTGTTCTGAATCGTCTGCACATATTTTTCTCTGACATCAACCGCGCTTCCCCACAATTCATTGAATTTTTTCAAGGCAAAGTTGTAATCTTCGGGGCGCTGCAACTCCACATTGAATTCCAGATTATCGACCAGGCCGGACTGCGTGAAGTTGCTTGAGCCGGTAATAACTCGACCAACATCCCGGTCACCTTCTTTGAAGGTCATGATATAAAGTTTGGCGTGTATCTTCTGCGAAGAATACGCCCTGATTTCCAGTCTGCCTTTTCTGATCCAATCAATAAAGGTATGAACGCCGTCTTCAACGTTTCGGTTGTCTTCGGAATCGGCCATTTCTTGTTCGACAAGATTTTCAATTTCCTGCTTGGTTTCGGCATGAGAAAAATCAAACGCGGATTGTGATTGCCTGTTTGCTTGCTCCAGCATGTCAAATGTCTGCCTGTTTGTTCCGATGCCGATCAGGATTCGTATTCTGTCGGTATTCTCAAGAGCCGGATAGACAGCATAAAAACCGCTGGAATAAAAGTAACCTACGAGGCAGTCAAAAAAAGACGTATCCTTGATTAAAGCTCTGAATCTCTCTTTGAGGCTTTGATTCTCTTCGTTTGTGATAAATGATATGTTTGAATTCATGTATTTACAGTGCCTTTTGTATTATCGGTATAACCAGGATTTTGACATTAGGCTACTTTTCATAACACCCGATCTGTCGTGAAATCACCAGCCGTAAAATCTCCGACGTCCCTTCTCCGATTTCAAGCAAACGCTGATCCCGGTAAAAGCGTTCGATGTCGTATTCTTTCATCAGACCGTATCCGCCGTGAATTTGCACGGCGTGATCCACACAGCGATGGGCAACTTCGGAGCAGTAAAGCTTTGCCATTGACGAAAGCTTTTTGTATTCATTCCGTCCCTGATCGCAAAGCCAGGCAGCCCGATAAAGTAAATAACGGGCAGCCTCGATTTCCGTTGCCATATCGGCTAATTTAAATGCATTTGCCTGAAAAGTTGAAATTGGTTTACCAAACTGCTTTCTTTCTTTGGCGTATTTCAATGCCAATTCATAAGCACCCTGGGCGCAACCCAAACCCATAGCGGCGATCGATAGCCGGCCGCGATCAAGTGTATCCAGCATCTGGTGAAATCCCTCTCCCTTCTTTCCCAGCAGATTCGCATCGGGCACACGACAATTTTCAAAAAACAATTCCGAGGTGATCGAGGCGCGCCACATCATTTTTTCGTGCATGGTTTTGGCTTCAAATCCCGGTGTTCCCTGCTCGACCAAAAAACAGGTGTATTCCTTTTTACCATCCGCCCTGCTACCGGTAATCGCCTGGACAGTAACGCCGAGGCAGGCATCGCTGGAGGCGTTGGTGATGAATATTTTCGAACCGTTAATAATCCAATCATTGTTTTGTTTTTCAGCCTTGGTTTTCGTGCCGCCGGCGTCTGATCCAGCCTCCGATTCGGTTAAACCAAAGCCCCACAGTTTTTCGCCGGTGCACAACTGAGGCAGATATTTTTGCTTCTGCTCGTCATTGCCAAAAAAATAGATGGGCCCGATCCCCAGCGAGTTGTGCGCCGCCACAGTGGCTGCCTGGGAGCCATCCACCCGCGCCAGCTCTTCCACTGCCACCATGTAAGAGAGATATTTACAGCCGTTGCCGCCCAGTTCTTCGGGAATACAAAAACCGAATAATCCCAACTCTCCCATCTGTTTGGTAATTTCGGGTGAAAATTTTTCCTGATCATCCAATTCTTTAGCCTTCGGACGAATAACATTTTCAGCAAAATCGCGGACACTGTCGCGGATCATGACAGCCTCTTCCGGGAGGTCAAAGTTTAGGGACATGATTTGCTCCTTTTATTTTTTATTTTTCGACATTAAAATTTTTCAACTATTTTATTCAACTACAAACAATGCATCCCCCAGCTTCACCTCTGCTGCATCCTCGACTAAAATTTGAGTTATTTTTCCGGTTTCCGATTTATCTGTCCCCTGAAAAACCACCTGGTTAAACGTCTTCATCACCTCGATCAAACCCACGACCTTTCCTGATTCGATTTGCTGACCGAGCTCCACATATGGGGGGGCATCCGGGGATGGCTTACAGTAAAATATGCCGGTGGTGGATGCACGCAGCACAAAGCCTTTTTCCTGTTTTTCTTCTAATTCAACAGCTGCTTTTATTGTTTCTTTTTTCAAATCAATATTTTCCGGAATCAGGCGAAACAGTTCCTGCTTATATTCAACCGGATAAATTTTATCCCGCTCTCCATCGAACTGAACCTTGCCGCCAACATTCTCCGGCAGATACAACTCAATCTCGGTATTCAATATTTGCAACTTACCGATAAGTGCGCCGGGTGTTAATAAACTCTCCGGATTTGGAGCCGATGAGTAGAAACCGACTGCCGGAGATAAGATTTTCGTTTGAGAATCAACGGTATTTGAGATTGCCTTTAGAGAAGACATTGTCACCTCTTGTTTTAGTAAGCACCAAAATCCAACTTTTAAATAACAAACAAATTTCAATTTCTAAATATCAATGACCAAACTTTTTATCATGGCGGTTTGAACTTTAGAATTTATTATTTGATATTGATAAATAAATTGAAACTCTATTTGATCGCAAAAACCTAAAACAACGTTTGAATATCATGCATCGACCAGATGCGCGGATTTTTCACTCGCCGGTAGCCGATGCTTTGGTAGCTCATACCCACCATTGTTTCCAGATACGGTCGCAACTCGCTGAGTAAAATGATTTCGTCGGTATCCAACTGCCGGGCAGACAGAATCGGGTCCATATCCTTAGTAATTCGCCGTTCGACTTCCTCCATTCCTTTTTTCACCGCATCGTATTCTTGCTGAGTGGTAAAAATAATATTGAAGTCATCGTCCAGTTTTGTCCGGTAAGCGCCGATGGCAAGGGTTCTGCCTTCCATCACTGCCAGCCGGGTCAAAGGTGTCGAAAGCTGAACAATCGGCTCGTAAGGTCTGCCGTTCATGGCGTAGTAGCCCGCGCCTGACGCCTTTCGCAACAGTACCGTTATCACCGGATTGGTGTTGGTAGAAATGGAATAGAGCAAATTGGAGCCGTAGCCGAGCAAGCCCGTTTTTTCCGCTTCCGGTCCGATGTCAAAACCAGCCACGTCCTGCAGCCAGATCAGCGGAATTCCGTCATCATTGCAGGCGCGGGAAAAGGAGGTCATTTTCGAAATGCCATCGCGATACAGTATTCCACCAGGTCGTGGTGTATTTTTCTGCACCGGATGTTGGGTCAGGTTAGCGTTGTTGGCAATAATGCCGACATAATTCCCATTAATTCTGCCCACACCACAAATTATTTCCTGTCCTTTGGCGGGAAATAATTCCCAAAAAAGGCTATTGTCCAGAATACGGGCGATAATTTGGCGCATATCGTAAGTCATGCGGTAATCAGTGGGTAGAATTCCTTCAACCTCTTTGTGATTAAAAAACGGCGGCGCCGGGTCCTGGCCATAACGATAATAGACATCTGCCGGCGTCGGTAGTTTACCAATTTCGCTGCGAATTTTGAGCAAGGCTGTTTTGTCATCTGGGACGCGATGATCCGCGCAATTGGAGAGATGGACATGGACATCGGGACCGCCGATGGTGAGCGAAGTAATTTTCTGGCTCTTGCCGCCCTTGACCAGCGCCGCGCCGGCAATGACCATGTACGCCTGTTCGGTCATGTAAACCACATCGCTGATAATGGGCATGTAGCCGCCGCCGGCGATGCAATCGCCGAACACTCCGGCGACCTGCGGCACACCTTGAGCGCTCAACAATGCGTTCATTTTAAAAATATAACCGGCACCGGTTTTCCCCGGGAATGTTTTCGATTGTTCCGGCAAAAACAGTCCGCTGCAATCGATCAAATAAATCACCGGCAAACGCAACCTCAATGCGATCTCCTGAGCGCGTTCGATTTTTTCGGGTGTCAGGGGCCACCAGGCGCCGGAAGAGACCGTATTGTCATTGGCAATCACTACGGTGTAGCGATCTTCGATTTTAACAAACGCGGTGATAACGCCAGCAGCAGGAGAGGTGCGACTTCTCTTGCCGTCAAAAAACTCAACCTCATAATTAACAAACGTGCCAATGGGGAAGATTGTTGACCCGGTATCTTTGAGCAGTTCAATTCGTTCCCAGGTAGTCATTTTTCCTTTTTTGTGCACCCGTTCAACATATTCTTCGCCCCAGCCAGCTTTAATCTTGTCTCTGGCAGAAATATAACGTTCGTTGAGCTTTTGCATTCTTTCCAGATTGGCGTTATAATCGCCCGCTTCCATGAACGATTCAACCGGCGAGCCGATTTTTTCCATGATTACCTTTGCCATTTAAACTCCATACTATTGTTGGTAGTGCTAAAGAATGTTCTGAAATAAAATGTGGCAGCAGGCGATGCATCTGGTGTTCAATACATGCAACTGCCATTTTATTCTTTCGCGAACAAGAAACATGTTAGATCAAAGAATCGATATTCAAAAAATCGTCAAGGCTTTCGATGACAACCTTCGTTTCCGATTGATAGTTTTCAAACTACGTGTATGTTGCCCTTATTGCTTGAACTGGCATCGGATAAAAAGTCTGCTATCGTATAAAATATGCCAATAATATACGATGCCATCGTATAAAAAGCATGCTTATATTTTATCAACCACCTAATCTACTTATCAATTCTGCAATATTTTCTCTGTCAACCAATTATTATCATAATCCCCCTTTTGAAAATCAGCGGACTGTAAAATTTTCAAATGTAGCGGAATGGTTGTTTTTATTCCCGCTATTTTGAATTTCTTTAGAGCGTTTATCATGGTTTCTATCGCCTCAGCGCGATTTTTACCATGAGCAATGATTTTGCAAATTATCGAGTCGTAAAAGGTGGGAATCTCATAACCTGTTTGCACATGTGTATCCAGCCTGATCTTTCCCGGTCCCTGACCCAACGGCGGATTAAAAGCTGTTATTTTCCCTGGCGATGGCATAAAATCATTTTCCGGATCTTCAGCGTTAATCCGGCATTCAATCGCGTGTCCGGAAAATTTCACTGCTGACTGCTGCATTGAAAGAGGGTGATTGGCAGCGATTTTAATTTGTTCCTGAACGATATCGACCCCAGTGATCATTTCAGTGACCGGATG
>DSAU01000488.1 GCA_011046315.1 bacterium | reverse complement strand
GTGGTGTTGTTTCAATGCCTCTTTGAACTAACACCATGATTCATCATGGTGGTTACAGCATTAACGAAACATATCCAAAGCCGTTTTAACGGCTTCTTAATAACCCCGTGATCGGTTACGATTCGTGTTCAGCTTTCAACCCCTGGTAATCAACCAGACCATTGGCGACATATTTTTGCAACAGCTCATCAAAAATGGCATGGTCGAAGTTTTGGGCCGCCAGATTGGCGCTGAAAATCATCAGGCTTGCCAGAAAAATAAGTGTAATAATAATTCGCATGTTATCCTCCGGTTTGTTTTCATCATTTTTCATCATTTCATGTTAACGGATTCAATATACAAAATCTTTTCGCGAAAAACTGTAAACAGGATTACATTCGGTTGATTATTTTTGGTCTTGAAATGAAAGTTCACTCAAAAAGCTTTGAACTACGAATTTCACGAATTTACACGAAATGATTTAAAGCATAAAATCAGAATTTGTGAAATTTGTGCAATTCGTGGTTTTTAAAATGGGTTCGGACGATCATTCCACCACTGTTCCGCCGCAGCTTGAACCCGCTCCCGCGGTGCAGCCATAGCAGTGCAATCCAGTGACAATCTGTCTGCTTCGCAATTCTTCAAAATCAAATTCATTGATATGATCGGGTGCGCCGTGATTGCAATTCAATTCCAGAATCTGGTTAAAATCGCAATCGTAGAGCGAGCCGTCCCAGCCGACGGAAAGGGTGTAGCGGCACATCACACCCGCCGCTGCCTGTGGATTGTAAGCCGCAATCAGCCGCTGAATATAGGATTCGTAATTTCCTGTCTTGACCAGAAAATCACGAAAGCGCCCAATCGGCATGTTGGTGATGGTAAACAAATGATTGAATCGAATGCCGTGCCTCTGCCATAGTTCCCGTTTAAAATCCGCTTCGATTCCCGCCTGGGACGGCGGCAGAAATGCGCCCGCAGGGTTATAAACCAGGTTCAACAACAATTCTGTCGTCTCGTCTCCAAAACCCAGCGTATTCAGTTTTTTCAGCGCCTGAATCGACCTGTCGAAGACACCCTTGCCTCGCTGCGTATCGACAAAACGCTTGGAGTAGTAAGGAAGCGATGCGATCACCTGCACCCGCTGGTCGGCATAAAATTGCGCCAAATGTTCGAATTTCGATTCCAACAGAATGGTGAGATTGCAGCGCACCATCACCTGCCGCTGTAACGCAGCGGTTTCTTTGAGGAACCACTCAAAATGGGGATTCATTTCCGGAGCGCCGCCGGTAATGTCCACTGTCGGTATTTCGCTGGCGCGTAAAATCTCCAGACACGATTCCAGCGTTTCTTTGCTGATGATTTCAGTGCGGTGCGGTCCGGCCTGCACATGGCAATGTTTACAGGTCTGATTGCACAGGTAGCCGAAATTGATTTGCAATACCTCGATGCCTGTGCTGGTCAGCGGAAACAGATTGCTTTCCTTAAGGGCGTCATCAAAATTATTAAATTGACAATCCGGATTTTCTGTTGCTTTATTCATGGTTTTGTTCCTTAAATTATGTTGAAATTACTCCATCAAAAATAAATTTAACCGGTGTGCAATGCCTTTACACGTGGCAGTGAAATCCACCTGTCCGCCTTTGGAGGATATAGGGATTGCACTCCCGATCCTTATAAATCAGAAGTTATATTGCACCGAGTTTTTTTTCAACATTGCGCATTTGCACGCCATGCACCAATGATGCGCCGCCTCGAATCGCAGCAGCCACATGAACCGCTTCCATCATCTGTTCTGGATTGGAACCTTTTTCGAGGCTGGCCTGGGTATAAGCATCGATGCAGTAGGGGCATTGAACAGCATGGGCAACCGCCAGAGCGATCAGCGCCTTTTCCCGTTCCGATAATGCGCCTTGCTGAAAAACTTCACCGTACCAGGCAGAAAACTTTTTCCACAGTTCCGGTGCGTCTTCACCAATTTCGGCAAATTTTACCAGGTCATCAGGGCTGTAATAGGTCTCCATTTTTACCTCCATCTTACAATTTTTTGTCAATTGATTGTTAACTATAGAAACATTATTTAAATTTATAAAACTTTGCCAATGTATCGGGCGATGCTCCCAACGCCCAGGCGCTCTGCAGCGCCCAGCTTCGAATTGAATTTAAAACATAACCTTCCTCGATCCAGCGACGGGCCGATGTGTTCATACGCTGAGGCAGAATTGCGATTTTGCCATACTGCTTCAGCCGCTTGCTAAAATCCATGTCTTCCATCAAAGGAATTTCTTGATAGCCGCCCATTCGTTCAAAAATTTCCCGCCGAACGAAAATTCCCATATCCCCGAACAGCCACTTGAGCAATCGATTTTTTCGATTGGATAAAAATTCAACTAATCGAAATTGCCAACCAGGCTGGTCTAAATTATATTCGAATCCACCACCGACAACACTCGCATCAACCAGCACCTGTTTCATGGCTTGAATTGAATCCAAATGCGGACGACAGTCAGCGTGCAGAAACCAGAAAATATCTCCCTTTGCCGCCTCTGCTCCGCGATTCATTTGAATTCCGCGCCCCGGCGGGGTTTGAATAACCTGGCAGACTTTTTCTGCCGCAGCAACCGTATTGTCTTTGCTGCCGGCATCGGCAACAATTAGTTGAAGGTGATTGTCCATCTGCAATAAATAATTAAGTAGAGAATAGATATTGCTCTGTTCATTCAACGTTGGTATGATGATTGAAATGGATATATTATTCAAATTGCGTATCATGGGGCTGAACCCTTTTCGATATAATGATTTTTCTTAATAATTCATAATTGCCGGGATTGAAGCGCAACACTTCGTTGTCAATCAGCCAGGCGGGCAATAGATTGATTTTCAAACTTTTCAAACGCTTGTGCTCGGTTTCAAATGATGTGATCTTGATTTCACACTCTGGAAATTCCTGTGCCACTTTTTTTATCATATCCATATAGATATTCAGGGACAGGCAATAATCGTCGATAATAAGTTCAATTTTCATGAGATTGCTCTGGTAAAGCAGGTTTTGGTGCATTTTCATTTATTTTCAAATTTTACGAATAATATACAAATACAATATCTGAAATTCTGTAAAATGGATTACAAAAGTAGAAAAAGAGAATAATTTATTTTTAATTTTGTTGAGAAAATTTCTGGTGTTATAATGTGACGGTAAAAATTTGCAGATTTAGCGTGCAATTTTTTCTAATTCTTTTCTATCGATGAGATATATGTATTTAGACTCGATCCTGATAAGCCCAGACCTTTTAAATGAATTCAGCACCATACTGGTCATCTCTCGGGTTGCGCCGACTAGATTTGCAATTTCCTGTTGGGATAGTTTGATGTTGATTCGTGTTCCATTTGTTGTTTCTCTCGGATGTTGCTCGAACAGGCGCAACAGCAGTCGCGCCAGACGGGACGGGACATCTCGAAATAACAGCTCTTCAATTCGGGATTCGATCTGGCGCAAACGTAGTCCCATCAACTTGTTCAATTTGAATGAAAGCTCGGGTTTGTTGATAGCATATTTTTCAAAATCCCGGCGTTTCATCATGCAGATGATACTATCTTCCAAGGCGATGGCAGCGGTTTCCCGAGGAGAGTCATCAAATAATCCAAGTTCCCCAAAAATTTCACCGGGCTCAAGCAAAATGATTGTAAATTCTTTACCTGACTCGTCGATCCTGGAGATTTTTACCCGACCTTCTTTTAAAAAATATAGATTTTCATCGGGGTCACCAGCCAAATAAATTGGTTGTTTTTTCTTTACCACATTATCGATTAGCACATCTTTCAGTGATATCATTTCTTCTGCTGAAAACGTTTCCAGCAAATTGAATTTTTTCAAATACCAGAGTTTAGTATGCTTCATTAAAAACCACCAGATTGGTTTTAGTTCGAAAAAAAATTGAATTTAATAATTTATTGGTTCCGCTTGTTTGTTCAATCCAGTTTTCTCTTCCGTCTATGGTTTTAATGATAATGCCACTTTCACCAACAAGCCAACCGGTCAAGTTATCTACGAAATGTATCGAATAAAAGGACTTCCATATCGTATCAATCGTTTTGGGAACCTGCAATGTTTTCCGGAACGATTTCTGTTAGTGTAGATTTTCGTGCAAGTTTGGTATTTTCAAAATTTAAAAATTCGTTATCTCCCGCGTCGAATTTTTTGGTATATTTGATTGCGCTTTCGGGACAGTTGTTTACACATTGTTGCGATGCCAATATACCCAAAATTGAACAAGAAGAAAATATGACCCTTTGATTGCCACAACCATATCCCGATCAATAAAAAAAATATGAAGGTGACGATGCTTTCGGTAATTACTTTTTAAGCCTTCTTTTCCATGTTTCAATCCTTTTCTGTTTCGGGTTCCTTTTCTTGTTTTGTATGAAGCCTAATCTATAAACAGCGAAGTTGGAGTTATGCGTAATCAATTATTGGCAAAATTCTGGTTGAAGCATAAGAGAGCCAATTGAATATTTATTTGGGTTCGATAAATATTTTTTACCGGTTTCCGCCAGAGAATGTCAATGAATAATATTGTTAATTTCAGGTGGAATCTTATGATTCATAACAATATAACAAACTATTTACGATATTGCAAGAGCTAATATTTTTAACTCACAACTCCTCAGTGGTTGGCAAACAGAAACCACTGAACTGGTTCCATTTTTTTTGTGATCAAAATCCATTCGAATAAATTCGGGTGTTCATCCAACATTTTCATTGAAATGGGGAGTTGTATCAAAAGTCTAAAAAATTATTGATACTTTTTGTAGTAGTAGCGAATTTATTCGCTTTATAAACGACTAAAGTCGTTACTACGGAAGGACTTTTGATACAGTCTCATCTCATAACTTCTTTGTTATTAATAAAGGAAGGCACTCTGGTCTTCGCAGGAGTGCCATCCATTAACGGCTTCTTTGTCTGTTTTACAGGACTCGAATAAAATGCACGATATTTTAAAACTATTTCAATGGTTTCCCTTTTTGGCATTGACGATGATTGAGTTTTACTATGGTCAAAGTTATCGCTTGATTTTTATGTAAAGAATGATTATCATAAAGGAAAAAAGGAGTCGCCGTGAAAGAAAACACACTCCGCATAAAAACAATCATCCTGATGTTGGGTTTACTGGGGCTGATAATTGTCATTTGTTGCTGTGAAAAGGGTCCCACTAAACCCACGCTGGTGACATCTGAAGAGGTCGAAAACATCCCGTTCGACCGGCTGCAGGGCAAAATCTACTTTCGCCGCTTTAATCCGGAAACACCGGAGCTTTATTATTTTATGGCGCTGGACGCAGAGAAAAAGACCTTAACCGGGCTGGCGCAATTTGATATGTACGTGCCCACCAATTTAGCCCTTTCGCCGAACGGCGAACACTTGTTGTTTTCCTATTACATTTTGAAAGGAATTACTCTGACGTTTGCATGGCAGCTTTATGTTATGGAAATTAACAGTTTAGCCATCCGCAATGTAGCGCCCAGCGAATTCAATGACAGTTACAGCGCCTGGTCGCCGGGCGGCGACATGATCTCTTTTTGGTCCAACCGGGATTTGAAATCAGCGATCTGGCTGACTGATTTTCCCGAAGATTCTTCCCGTTTGCTGATCGAGGTCGCCGAGATCGCACGAACCAGATGCGCCTGGCTGCCGGATGGCGCGCAACTGGTCTATTCCGATACTGATTCAAATCAATCCGCGGTGCTTATATTGCTCGAACTGGAAACCTGGGACAAACAAACGATTCTCCGGGAAGATGAATCATCCGAACTCATCGTGTATAAACATTTGAGCATAGCGCCGGATGGCAAACAGATCGCATTTGTCAAAGCCTACGCCGGCGGTTACGATGAACTGTGGATCATGAATCTGGAAAGCCGCGAAACGCTGCGTCTGACAACCGGCGAATCGGATTGGCATCCGGTTTGGTCGCCGGATGGTTCGCAGATCATTTTTTCGCGGGGGTATGCGCTTTATCTGATCAAAGCGGATGGAACGGAATTAGAACGGGTAACCCGCGGCAAGGGCCTGGATGAATTTCCCACCTGGGGAAAATGATATTATGCTGCGGTTTAAAATCGAACAAGTTGGATCGTAAGCGATCACAGGGATAAATAATTCTCACGCAAAGACGCGAAGCCGCAAAAGCAACGCTGCGGTTTGGTATCAACCCGGACCGTGGCTAAGATGAGCCGGCAAGTTGTTGCATGCTGGAAATTTGAGCTTCATTGCCCAGAACGTAAAGGATAATACCTTGAGTGAGCCGGGTATTACCGGGCGGATTGACCACAATTTTCCCGTCCGGATTTTTGACCCCGATAACGGTAGCGCCATCGGTTTCCGCTTTAATATTAGATTCCCGCAGTAATTTATTGATGAGTGAACTGGAGGCGTCAAGTTTTATTTCTTCGATTTTTAATTCCAATTCCTGGCTTTGAACCATCACTTCTAAAAAATCGACTATGCCCGGGTCCAGCATCAACCCCGCCATTCGTTTACCGGCAATTGAATAGGGAGAAACGACTTTATTGGCGCCGGCGCGCAACAATTTTTTTGAGCTGGACTCATCCACTGCACGGGCAATAATTCTGATGTTCGGGTTCTGTCCCCGAGCAGTCAGGGTTACATAAACATTGTCGGCGTCATGCGACAACGAGGTGATCAATCCGTGCGCGTGCCTGACACCGGCTTTTTCCAGAACCTCATCCTCGGTGGCGTCCCCTTGAATAACCAACAAACCCTCATCTTTTAGTTCCGCAATTTTTTGCTCATCGTTTTCAATAAGCACAAATTCTTTGCTGGCATTTTTTAAATTGTTAACGATTTCATCTCCGGTTTTTCCATAGCCGCAGACGATAATATGATTTCTCAATTTACTGATTTTTTTTTCCATTTTTTTGCCTTTGAAAAAATTTTGGATAAATCCTTCAATAATATATGCTGAAAAATTGGCGATGGCGTATCCACCGACGCCGATCCCGAAAATAATGATGATGATAGTAAATGCTTTTCCGGTTGGAGTAAGTTCTCCGACTTCTCTGAATCCCACGGTTCCGATGGTAATTACAGTCATGTACAGGGCGTCAAAAGGGCTCCAACCCTGAATCAAAATATATCCCACGGTTCCGATGATCACGACCGTTACCAATAACAAAAACGCGATGATAAAGGGTTTTGCCATGCTTGCAACCTGAATGCTATGTAAAAAGTTGAAAAGGTAGATAGATTACTGACGCCATTGTTTGATAATTAAAATATGTTACCTGTTGTCAAATTTATTAAATTACAAAAGTGATAACATTTATTGTCTCAACCAAAGCCATGGCATCGGTTTGCAATTTCTCCGGTAACTGAAGTTTTACTGTTTTGTAAATATTTGATTTGACATTTATTGTATTTTTTCTTATTTTTCGATGTAATTTCATTTCGAACGATTTCTTCCCAACAGTATGAAAAATAAAATGGAGGATCGATGCGATTGTCAAAGCATTTATTTGTGTATTTGTTTGTGCCTGTTTTGTTCATCTGCGGCTGCAGAACCGGCAGCCACGAATTCAAGTTTTCGCGATTCAATGCAAGTTTTTTTGCCATCCACACGCCAGAGTTTCCCGGCGCCCGGATGTTAACCAAAAACGATCTGCCGCCAGAACAGCGCCGCTATTTTGATGAAGAGAATGCGAAGCTGCAATTAATATTGGACATGAATCAAAACGGCGTACCTGAATATATCATCTGCGGCGTTTCTGATTCGATGTTGCACCGCGACCAAAAAGGCGCATACTTCATTGCCATGTTTGAACAAACCGAAGCCGGGATTCAGCGCCGCTATTTACAGCGGTTATGGGAAGCGCCGGTAAACCTGCAACCATCGGACAACCATCCGAATCCCAGTGTGGTACTGTCTTTCGCGTTTCACACCGATTTTGCGGCTGAGATCTATTTTGAGGACAATGAATACCGGCTCGACAAATGGTTCGAAGAACCGGAAGAGTTTTAATGTTTCATTTTAACTCACATCTCACTCGTCGGCAATTTAACACCTCAAACCGCGGTGTCATTGGATAAAGATTCAATGCGCCGGTTCTACAAATTGCGGTCTTTCGTCGCTGTTGGCAATTTGCCAAACGATACCAAATACCAATCTGGCGATTTGCGCCATTTTTTCGGGAATGATTTTCTCGACGGTGTCGGTTGGTTTGTGATAATCCTCATGCATCCCGGTGATAAAGAACAGATAGGGAATCTGTTTCCTGGCAAACGACATGTGATCGCTACCGCCGCTCATTCTTGTTTCGTCGGCAAATTTGTAGGAGATTCCCACGCTTTCATTTGCTTGTAGCAGCGCCTGTTTCAAATTCGGGCTGCGGCTCCAGCCGTAAACACTGACTGCACTGGTGTCGTTCCTGCCGATCATGTCCAGATTGATCATAGCCACGGTCTGTTCAAGCGGAAATAGCGGATCGGTGCCCACATAATAACGGGAACCAAACAATCCCTTTTCTTCACCAGCAAAGGTCATGAACAGGATAGAGCGACGTGGTCGCTGTTCGCAAGCAGTAAAGGCTCTGGCAACTGCCATGACACCGGCAGTTCCCGATGCGTTATCATCGGCGCCGTTGTAAATAGTTGTGTCGTCAGCAGCGCCGACGTGGTCGTAATGTCCGCCAATGACAATTAATTCTTGCTTCAGCTTCGGATCAGCCCCCTCCAAGTAACCGACCACGTTTTGGGTTTGGTATTCATCGGCTTCCAATTGGGTGTTCATGGTAACGGTGACGCCGCGTAATTCAAAGGATTGCGGTACCAGGGTTTCATCAATTTGTTGATGGATTTGCTGCATGGTCCGGTCCGAAACCGAGAACAGGGTCTCGGCTAATTTTTTTCCGATCTGGGCGACCACGATTTTATTCTCCTCTTTTTCTCCCAATGTAAACGGAATAGCATCTTCCGGGACATTCTTCATTAAAGATGGCCAGACATTGGGCGGGCGCCGAAAGCGGCGAGTGGGATTGGTCACGTAAATGAATCCAACTGCGCCGTGATCAATCGCATTCAATACTTTGTTGACGAGCTTGCTGTGATCGGTTTTTTTTACGCCATCGAAGACGCTGGAACTGTCATTTTCCTGAGGTTCATGGCTGAAGGCGAGAACGATTTTGTCCCTGACGTCCATATACTGATAATCATCGTAGCCCAATTCCGGCGCAGTGATGCTGTATCCCACAAAAACCACCGGCGCCGTAACCTGTCGATTGGCGGTTAAATAGACCGGAACAAAATCATTTTTAATTTGCTGAGGGAAAGACTCACCATTAATCGTCACTATGAAGCTCTGGTTTTCCGGTCCCTCGAGCCGGGTTTTCAACAGCGGAAAATTTTGGTAATATCCGTTTGCAGTTGACACTGTCTGGAGTCCACATGTTTCAAAGTAATTGGCAATGTATTCAGCACACTGGTCGAGCTCCTCGCTGGGAGTGTTTCGTCCTCGCATCGCATCCGACGCTAAAAAAGCCACGTGCTGATACATTGTGTCGGCTGAAATGGCTTCAAATCCCTGCATGGGGATGGTGGTGGTTTGGGCTGTTGATAATGAAACACAAACCAGGGTCAAACAAACCGTGGCAACTAAACAACAAATTCTTTTTTTCATCTGAGCCTCCTTAACTTGTCGAAAATTGATTTTTCTGGTTTGGAAAAACTGAGTTTGGTTTTAAAATGATGTTCAAGTACGGATGGGATCTTCTCCAGACTGCTGATTTCAAAATCATGATAGGGATAGCGGGCATTCAAGGCGATATGCTGATTGTTAAACCAGATTGTCCACAAGCCTACCTGTTTGGCGCCAATGATGTCATATTCATAATCGTCGCCCACCATGACCACATTTTCCGGTTCAAGTTTAAGCTGGATCAAAATTTGGTTGAAGTAGCTCGGTGACGGTTTTGAGCTATGCAACTCATGAGGCGTAAATACATTGGCAAAAAAACCGTTCAAATTTACGCGCTCCAGCGCCTGACGCACCAGCTCGCAGTTGGAATTGACAGCGTTGCTGACTAAAGTCAGTGTGAATTTTTCTGACAGCAACGAGAGCACGTGCCCGGCGCCTTCAATGGCTTCAACATGATTCCATTTTGCCATCGGTCCTTGCTGGTCAGGAAAGACCTTCATGACGGTATTGCCCCAATCAAACAGAAGCGATCTGATTTCAAATTTGATATTTTTCAACGCCTGCGACAGATCGATGCTCATCGGCTTAGTTCCTACTGAATGATGATAACAACATACAAATTTGATCCTGAACATCCAAAACAACCTGAACGCTGCACAGAAAATTGTTGAACATGGTGGAAAAAATAAGGGTTTCACAGTCGGCGGTTTCAGCGTAGCCGGAAAGGCAACGGACATTGGAGATGGTTCCGGTTTTGGCAAAGATTTTTCCCTCAGCCACGGTTCCCTTTAAACGATAGCCGATGGTGCCGTCAACGCCGGCAATCGGCAGACAATCGCGGTAAATATCGCCAAGCGGGTGAAAGTGCATCCGGCGAAATATTTTCACCAGATAAGCTGGCGAAACGTAATTGTACCGGCTCAATCCGCTCCCGTCCTTGAAACCATAATAATTTTCCTCCAATCCCAATCGTAACAAAGTTCTCTTCAACACCTTTTCACCGCTGGCAAAACTGCCGCCCTCGCCGAAATGATGCCCCAGCAATTTGATCAGACTTTCAGCATACAGGTTCTGTGATTCCTTCATTAAAATTTTAAGAATTTCCTCGAGTGGGATTGAAAAATGGGAAAATAATTCAGTTCCCGGTTTCAGTCTCTCAGCATCGTCGATATCATCTCCGTCCAGTACATCGCCGCTAACTTCTATGCCCGAGTTGATCAGTTCACGCTTCAACGCGCTGACAAAAAAAAGTGTGGGATTGTGCACCGACATTCGCTGTCGGATTTTATCGCCGGGTGAGATATTGCCACTAATAATTATTTTATTTGAAAAGGGTGGTCGATCAAAGTCGAGCTTAGTCAGTTCCGAGTCAATAGACACTTTTGATACGATATCTAAAAATTCAAATTCAGGCGAAATGGCGATGTTGATGCTGTCACCGGCGCTGTCGGCTTCGATAGTGATGGTGGTGAAATTTTCATGATACATCAATCCGCCGACTTCTGCTGCATAAGAATAGGGCAGGTTGTCAACTGTCCAGCCGTAGCCGATGGGCTGGTCATCAAAAATATCATCGATGCCGATAATATCGCCCTCTATTTTTTCAATGCCCAGGCCGCGCAGCGAATCCGCCCACGGGCTGAAAACAAGACACGGATTTTCTTTCTTGCAGAGCCGATAGCTGATTGAGGGATCGCCGCTGCCGATGATGATCAAATCGCCTTTTAGTATTCCGGAATCGATGCTCCCGTTGGTGAATATTTTGGTCTCATATCTGAAATCCGGTCCCAGATTGAGTAAGGCTGCCGCAGATGTTAATATTTTCTCGTTGGAAGCCGGCATCATCAGCGTATTGGCGTTGTGCGAGAATAAAATTTCTCCGGTCTCAGCCGATTGTACCATTATGCCGACAACAGCCGTTTTCAATTCAGGAATGTTAATCTGTTGAAAAATTTGTCGCGCCAATTCTTTTTCGGGTTGCTGAATCGATGTGCGGGGTTGATAGGTTGCAGCGCAGCCGCTCAACAGAATGAACAAAAGCAGCGTCAATAAAATTCGGATTTGAGGGAACATGGTTACCTTTCTTGTTTTTATTTAAAGGAATGGTTTTTGGTTAAAGCGATTTTTTTTACTCTATCACCGAATAAGTATTGATCCCCAGCTAAATCCGGACCCGAAAGCGACCAGGACGACATAGTCGCCAGCTTCAATTTTGCCCTGAGATAACGCCTCGTCTTTCAGCGTCGACAAATCTTCGCTCAACAATACCGGCGCGCTCCCGAATCCAGGCATCGTTGGTGTCGATGATTTTTTCAAGGTCAAAGTTGGTAACTACTTTTTCTGGCACATAAAATCCGGTTCCGCTAATTCGGGCTGTTCGCATCCCTTGCTTCAGGTTAAGAAAAATTTCTTTAATAGTTCAGCACTCTTAACTAATAATGTCATTCCGGCATGTTTTTAGCCGGAATCTCCTGAATATATGTGCAAATTAATATTTAAAAGTTCTATTATTGAGATTCCGGCATTCCGCTTCG
>DSAU01000246.1 GCA_011046315.1 bacterium | reverse complement strand
ACTTTTGTACCTGGTTCACCAGCAATTTCGCGCTGTCCACAAAGACACCGATAGATTCGATTTTGATATTGTTTTTATTTAAAATGTTGAGCAATTCTCCCAACGCCCGGGGACGGTCTTCCAGAATTATAAACAGTTCCTGCACTTTTTCCATCAAATTTCTCCTCCTGTTAACGGCAAAGCCGGATAGCTATAAAACGTTGCCGAAGTACTTTTTTTGGGGATATTTTTTTCGGTCAGAATTAATTTTAATGAATGAGCTAATCCGGTTTTGTCCTTTCTATTTTGGGTGAGTGTTTGCGTAATGAGATTGAACACTTAACTATGGTGATCGATAGGAATTTTATCGAACCTATCATGCACTATTTGCCGGCCAGATTTGGCAATATCCCTTGCTCATTGCGGGGAATCAGCGACCGGAATCCAAATCTCGGTTTTCAAGCTGTCAGGTGCTATGTTTTCGGGATATTGATCCAGAAAGTGTTCCATGATCGGTCCGGCTGCCAGTTTATTGGCGGCTGCTATAAATTCGAAAATTTTAGGATAAAGGTTCTGGGTGGTTTCATAAGGACCCTGGTGTATGGCGCGGACGACTTGCGCGAAATCCCATTTTTTTAGCACCAGCGGGATTTCTGCTTTGGTTCCGGCGGCAACTGGAAATCCGATTTCCCATATTAATTGATCCTCTACCGTTTCCTCAGGATTGTTGTAATAGACGCCGAGCATGGGACCGGCCGGGGTGATTTTTTGATCCGCTACTTCGCGCCAGAACTTTTCAATGACGGCCGCATGTTTTTCGTAGCTGCCCCTGGCGGGTAGTGCAATATAATCGAAAGTTGCCACTTCCACGATCTCTGCGACTTTGGCTTCTGGCGCCGCCATTTCGGATTCTTTTTTTTGACAGCAGAATAAAACGACCAGCGTTAACAGGGCAGACAATAGTATCACACACATCGGTTTCATGGATTTCTCCTCAGTTTAAATGCTGATAAGCATTGGCAGTGAAAAACCGGAACCAGGCAAGTTTCTTGGTGTATGGCGAGAATGAGCCGAGTCGATTTTTCCTCCAGTTTCTTTTTGGGGATGCATTAGTAAAATATAAGACGAGAATTTGGAAAAGTCAAGCATTAAAATTATCAACCAAAACATTTCGTATCCGATCACAGGGTGAGGCTGTTTAGTTGTTAATATTTAAAACGCTGTCTTTATGGGTCGCCGCTTTAGTAAAGGAAATAAACTCCATAATAACAGTACATTAAAACATTATAATTTCTACCTTGTGAAGGGTTACAACATTTGTAATAGTTCACTTGTATCTGAAATCAGATAGTTGCAATTTTAATTTTTTCTCATGAATAACCATATTTATGTTTTTTACACCTTAGTAACAAGCAAAATCTAAAAACACCTTAACCTTATTACCTTATTTGATAGAAATAATAATGTAATAAGGTTAAAAAATGGCGGGTTTATTTTTCTATTAAGGTTCAAAAGATAAAAATAAGGTTTCAAAGCTATCTATCAGCATAAATAACCATGACATCTGATACTGGTGAACTATTACCAACATTTCAATTATATTCTGTTATGAAATGACAAACTCAACAAATTAAATCAACCCTCGGGATGGAATTTTAGACCTATCATTTTATAAATCATTTTTGCCGCCCAAAAGTCGGAATGAATGTTAATGCGATCGGGCTTTAGTTCCACCACATCCAATCCGACGACATTCTTTTGATCAAACAGATCCTCAAATAAACTGACCAGTTGATACCAACCTAATCCGCCAGGTTCTGGCGTTCCCACCGACGGCAATTCAACGGGGTTAACGCCGTCAAGATCAAAGGTGATGTACACATTTTGGCTGATTTGCGAAAGGATTTTTCGGACCGGTAATCCGGTTTGATAAATTTCGTGATCAAAATAGATAACCGGTTTTTCGGTGTCGATAAACTCCGCCTCCTCAGCGCACATACTGCGTATGCCGATTGAAACGATGTCCTGATTTTTTTCATGGATGCGGCGCATCACGCAGGCATGACTATAGCGATCGCCAAGATATTCGTTGCGCAGATCAGCGTGGGCGTCGATGTGGAGTACGCTCAAATTGGTAAAAGAGTTATGAAATGCCAGATACGACGGAAAGGAAAGGGCATGCTCTCCGCCAAGAATGACCGGGAATTTCTGATCTTTCAGCGTCTGATTGACACATTTTTCAATTTTTTCAAATGCAGCCGCGACGGAGTCATTTTCTGCAAAA
The DNA here is from genome assembly GCA_011046315.1 of bacterium. Lineage (GTDB taxonomy): Bacteria > Zhuqueibacterota > Zhuqueibacteria > Thermofontimicrobiales > Thermofontimicrobiaceae > Kaytiofontadaptatus. The sequence continues at coordinate 9,997 of DSAU01000246.1, read as the reverse complement.
AAAATCGGATCCAGCGTGTGAATGCCCTGTCGGAACGGTTCTGAGTTGAGCTCGATGTCATACAGCTCAACATTTTGAGACGCCTCAATAATGGCGGCAGGTCCCCCGGCGGTTCCGGCTAAATACGATGTTGACCGCTCCAACGGAACCGGAATGATGACGATTTTTGCGCTCTGGTAGTCGCAAAACTCGCCCATGAATTGGTGTGATGATTGTTCCATTTGATTTCCTTTTATTGGTAAAATAGCGACGCTATCCGTTAAAAAACAAACCCCGGGAGAATGTTTCTCAGCCGGGACTTGCTTTATATTGCCTACTCACGAGCTAAAATAAATGTTCACTATAAAAAACGAATGCTCTCTCCGGAAATATCAAATTTTGCCTGGCGCGGCTTAATTCCTGATTTTTCCAACCGCTGATGCAATCCGGCGGTTAAGATCGGCAAGCCAATAGTGGCGTCAACCGTTACCGTAACCATGTTGGCGTCTTTGGCAATTTTACCCCAGGATTGAGCCTCTTCAAAAGTACAGCCGCTCAAACCACCCCAGTGAGGACTATCCGCTGTGAGTTGGATGGCGAATTTGTGTCCCTCACAATCCTTTCCGATAACGGACAGCACAACTTCGGTCTGTTGAATAAAATTTTTGGGCGTACCTCCGCCGAGATAAATAACGCCGGTTGCACTGACGTTGCCGGCGATTTCAGTGGTTTCGATCACGTCTTTGATCACATCGAATTGAAAAGCGAAATCATTTTTATATTTTTCTTCGGCGATGCCGATACCTATCGAACTGTCTCCGATCGCCGGACAATAAATCGGAACCTGACTTTCCATAGCGCTGATGACGATGCTGTTGTTGATTTTCGAACGCTCACGCAGGTATCGTCCCCAATGAAAAAAGAACTCTCGCGTGGTCACGTTTCTTCCATTAAATTTTTGTCGAGTGAAATTGCCCACAATGTGATCGGTTTTTTGAAATTCGATTTCTGAAGCGAACACATCGTAAATTCGATCGATATTATGCTGTTTCAACAGCACATCATCCACCTGGTGTGAACCCTGATAATGATGATAGCCCAGCGCCTCATGAGAATCATGAAATAAATTGGCTCCGGTTGAAACCAGACAGTCGATTAAGTGGTTTTGTATTAAATAAGAAATAATCCCTTTCATGCCCGCTGGTACTAATGCCCCGGCAAGACCGAGAAAAATGGTGGCATCTTCGCGGATCATTCGCACCCAGATATCAAGCGCAAGGCTCAAATTTTTGCCCTGAAACGCGGTCTTGCCCATGGCTTCCAGCGCCTCATTAACAGTTGGATTGGCTGAAGGATCAAATGGGATGATGGGTTTGGCTAATAACTCTTTTTTTTTCATTGCGTTCAATGCTATATTTTTCTACTAAATCATTGTCGTTTAAATTAATGGCTATCCGATCAAAATAGCGCCGGATAATGCGGTAGACCAATAGCCGTTTGCTTTTCCCCGGGTGGCAATAGAAATGTTTTGCGTTTGAACGATTCTGTCGTTCATCTTCCAGATTTCCTTTTTGCTGTCCCAATCGATATCGTCCTGCGAACCCTCAATAATGGTCGCCAGCATATAGGCTGCAATGTCTTCTGCGTAATCGCCAGCTTCAGCTTGTTCCATGCCATATTCATGATATTCACTGAGATAGCCATAAAGCGATTTGTCTTGAGGAATTGCCACACCAACCGATGAAGCAATCTTCCTGCCGCATTCATTGGTTGAAATGTCAGAAAGTACCGCATGGACGATTTGACCAGGTTTCAATTTTGATAATCCCTTTTCTTTTTCGATGACTTTACAGTAGGGTGGAAAAATTGAAGAAACGCGCACGATATTAAATTGGGCTATTCCGGCGTCTCGCAATGCCAGCTCAAACGAAGTGAGTTTGTCGCGGTGATGACCGACACCACGCGTGAAAAACATCTCATTGGGAAGGTACATATTTACATTTTCTCCTTATGCAAGTAACGTCAGACCATAATAATTAGCTCCACTTTATAGTGAATGTTTTGTATGATAAGTGCCGCAATATAAAAAATATTCATTTAAAATGCAAGAAAAAATCCCGGCTATTGCATCAGCTCATTTTTATTTGGGGAAAACATGGAGTCATTTTTGATGACCAATTTTATTTTGGCTCAGCAGACTAATAACGTGGACTCCAATTATTAAACACTTCAATTCCCTTTTTGAATCTCAAAAAAAGTCTTAAAAGATGACAAAAATATTTTTGCAATTAGTCAATAAAAGACAGCGGAGGGCAAAGCGCAGATGGAGTCTTTTGCGGCTTTTGTCACTTCGATTAGAAAATTAAAAAAGCAGCACATAATATTAGATGAAATTACAAGTTTTAAAATGCCACGCACTTTCAAAGTGCGCGGCATTTTTTTTGTCAGTTTATATCAATTCACCATTTCTATCATCAAACTCAACTCACTCACCAACTTCTGATCGTCGCTGCCAAACCCCACACTTTTGAAGCGAATTTCGCCGTTCTTGTCAACGATAAATTTGGTGGGAATGCCCTCCACGCCATAATCCGCCACTACTTTATTTTCCGAATCGAAAAGCACGCGGAAGCTGTATTGATTTTTCTCGAGAAATTTGATCACGTTCTGTCTGACATTTTCGCCGCGTTCCCAGGTATTGATAAATAAAAATTCCACATTCTCGTCATCTTTAAATTTATCCACCGCCTGCTGCATACCGGGAAAGGACGCTATACAGGGACCGCACCAGGTTGCCCAAAAATCCAGAATCACGGTTTTTCCGGCGAGTGATTTCAACGAAACAACATTGCCATCAATATCTTCGAGGCTGAAATCTGGCGCCGGCTTTTCGATCATTTCTTTTTCGAGTTCGCTTTTCAATTTCGATCGACCTTTTTCTTTCAAATCCAGCAGCGTTTGTTCAGCGCTTTCTGAGGTGCCTTTAACTTTTTGGTAAAGATCTTTGAACATTTCATTCATCTCCGGCGAGTCGTCGCCCATTTTGATAAAGGCGCTTAATTGTTCCAATGCTTGTTTATGTTCACCGGATTCCAATAAAGCCCGAACATAACGCTCGTTGATGTCTTTATTCTTTTTCCCGGTTGTTTCCACTGCTTCTTCTAAATAAGGCGCTGCCTCAACCGCATCTCCCAGCTTGAGCAATGCAAAACCATAGCTATCAAGCACATTGCCCAGCGGAAACCTCAATTGCTTTCGCCATTCCTTTTCGGTTAAATATGGGGGTTTTTCTGCGGTTGGATTTTCGATTTCCTTTCGCGCCAGTTCGACGCCTTTTTTGGCGAGGCGGGCTGCGGTCTCCAGGTTGATCTCGGCTTGGACCATTTTCCAGGCAATGGCGTTGTATTGATTAGCGTTGGGCTTGCGAACTGCCCGATTCAGAAATTGTTCTGCTTTGTCAAACTGTTTCGCTTCACTGTAATCACGCAGAATCTGGGTTGTCATGTAGGAAAGATATTCACTTTCAGGAAAACGTTCGATGAATTTTTTATAAAAATCTGCCTTTTGATCAACATCGCTGATGGCGCGAAAATTTTTAAACGCCTCCATTTCTGCCAGCTTACCGTGGGGCTTTTCCTGAAGCGCTTGCTTACGATAAAATTCAGCTTTTTCCTCTTCATCCACCCGGGTATACCAGCTTGCCAGTAAAATCTTTTCGTCGTATGTTAATTGTTCGGCGGCAGCTATTTGCTCCAGTTGATCTTTTACACGTTGCTTCCCGTTTTCACGATCGGTGCGCAAAATCAGATCAAAGTAAATTGAGTTAAAATTTTGCTGTTGATCCGGGAATTGAGCCAGTTCACTTTCCAACAGCTCCAGCGCTTTGTTGACATCGCGTTTGATGCGCACCGGATAAGCGCCGGTATAATAAGCGTTTGCTAAAACGCCCTGTTGACCAGGCAAATAATCGCCGGATTCATCAAACAGTTGGATGAAATAACCTGCCTGATCATTGTTGTCCCTGATATCGCCGTCAGTAAAAACAACCAACATCACCAGGGCAGAATCGATTGGCGTAAAATTACCTACCCAGCCCTTGCCTTTTTTATCCATGGAAACTTCAGCTACCGTGGGCATTTTCGTTCCCACATATTGATACACCAACATACTGACATCGTGAGCGTTTTTCAGATCGGTATCCGTGGGATCGTATTTGACGGTAATCTCTTGATTAACTAAAGGCTTTTCCGGCAGATAACTGAATTTTGCAGGATATTTTTCTCCGCAACCGGTGATAACGAGTAAAAGTACTGATATGAAAGCCAACATCAGGTGTTTCATAGCGACCTCCTGTTTCAATGAAATTCTTATCGAGTTTTAATGGCGAATCTCCCGCCGGAGCACACAAAAGCGCCCAAAGTCACATCATTGGTTCTACCCGTAGCCGGATTTTTAGGAGAACGGGATTCACTTTTGCTGCGCTTTGAGTGTTTTCTCGACGCCGATTCGTTGCTATTTTTGGTTCGTATAATATAATTCAAAATTGTTAACAAAGCAACTGTTTTTTGTCTCCCCTCCAAAATAACGAGCCGCCGAATTAATCTTCAACAACATATTCGAATAACAAGCCGGATAAGACCAGAAAAATGATGTCAAAGCCGGCTAAAATTTTTATCCAGGCAAGCGTTTCGGTGAATTGACCACTATTAATCAATTGCGATGTTGATTTGACCGCAGCCAGCAAAATCGGAATGGCGATTGGGAAAAGCAGCACCGGCAGAAGGATTTCCCGCGCCCGTGTGTTGACTGAAATAGCAGACAGCAGCGTGCCCACCGCAGAAAAACCCAGTGTACCGAGAAAAAGAATAACCCATAGCGGTAATAATATGTGAAAAATGTTGAGATTGAAGAACACAACCATCAGCGGCAAAATAATAATTTCCAAAATGAGCATGAACAACAAATTCCCCAGCATTTTTCCATAATAGATAACGTGAGGATCGACCGGGCACAACAGGAGTCCAAGCAAACAGCCCTGGTCAACCTCGTAGATAAACGAGCGGTTCAGCCCCAGTATACCGGCGAAAGTGATGGCAACCCATAAAATGCCGCCGATCATTTCGCGGACGATTTCGCTTCCCGGTTCGAATACAAAATTAAAGATGACCACCACGATCAAACAGAAAATCAGCATTGCCGAAAGAGTTTCCCGGCTGCGAAATTCGGAAAGAACGTCTTTCCAGGCAATGGTCAGAATGGGCGATAGCGTCATTAATTGAGCTCTCTGGTTAATGTCCGATAATCGCTTTGAAAAGATTCAAAATTAGTAGCATCACAACACCCGGATTTCGCCAATCGCCCTCGCGAAAGAATGGCATAATGCGATGCCATTTCCCAGCCGAGCCGCAGATTATGGGTAGTCATGATGATAATACGCTCCGGGGAGATCAATGATGAGAAAAGTTGCGCGAACAGATCGATCCCCTGTTGATCGAGACCGCTGAATGGTTCATCGAGCAGAATAACGCTGGGATCGGATAGCAGTGCGCGGGCAATGGTCAGCCGTTGCTGCATACCGCGGGAAAAATTTCTGACGAGATCATCGCGGCGATCCGTCAATCCGACTTGCTCCAGTCGGCTGGTTACGATTTGATCGTAATTTTTAAGCCCGTACATTCGCGCATAAAATAAAAGATTTTCAGCAGCGCTTAAATTTGGATAGAGAAAACTCTGATGTCCGATAAAACCGATCTGTTTGCGCGCCTGCAATCGATGCTTCAACGGATCCATTGCGTCGATCTCGATAGCGCCGGCAGATGGCTTGGAAAGAGTAGCAATAATTTTGAGCAGCGTTGTTTTTCCGGCGCCATTAGGGCCGACAATAATCCAAAAATCGCCCCGTTGAATTTCCAGGCATATTTCGCGTAATGCGTGAAGTGTACCAAAAGCCTTTTTTATGTTTTTAATTTTGATCATGCGCCCGATTGATCGCCCCTGTTGCGTTGCTATGTCAATTTTTATCTTTGTTCTTCAAAAAAGTATAGCCGAATCCAACCAGCAAAAATATACCCACAGCAATTAACACCATCAACTGTATCGGAGCGGTTTGTTTGGGAAGATTTTTCAGTGTAAATTCCATGATCATGCCCGGCATGAGCTGCTGCATTGAAAAGTGTTGATATTTTTTCCCTTTGATATGAAAATCTCCCATCGGTACAATGCCGGCGCCTTCGATACTGAGTTCCGGTTGAGAAAGAAACAAATTAATACCTCCGGTGGGATAAATCACCGGACGGGTGTAGCGCCATTGATCTCCGGAATGCGATACCTGAAACCGATAAGAGAGCTGTCTGGTGCCAGGTGGCAGCAGATCGATTTCATAAAGAGAATTATTTTTGATGAATACCGAATTTTCGGCTTCAGGAGTCAGCAATTCAAAATTTTCGAATCCCTTAATCAACGGATATTGCAAAACAAACCTGCGGTTGGTATTTTTTGTCCGGTCACCGATGAAGGTTTTTTTCCCGCTGTTTGCAATTAAAAAAATCTCCCGAATAGAAACTTTGCCATTCTCTGCCGTTAAAAAGATGTGTTCCATCTGTACGTTAACGTGATGCCGCTGCGAGGTTGTGTCGTAAACAACAATATTGCTGTTTTTGCGGAACTGGCGCTCGTTGAGTCTGACGCCTGGACCATAGTACACAACTGTATTGTAAGTCGCTCGCGGGTAAATGACTAATGTACTGTCGATTTGAAGTTCTGAAAAGTGAAAACGACCGGCTGTGTTAGTGGCTGTGGTATGAGATGAATCATCAATGAGCATATTACCACGATACACTAACAATTGGACATCGATATTATTTACCAGCGCGCTGTCCTGAGTGCCATTATAAACATACCCCCATACTTCGCCCGTTTCTGCCCGAAGACCTGAAAAAGCCATGAAAGTCGTGATCAATAAAATTAACCAAAATAATTTTTTCATAATACATCACCTGACAACTAATTGCTTAAAGTATTGCTTGCGAATTATTTGTTACCCTCTTTTTTTTGCACAGAATTACGCTGTGGTAGTGCGCGTCGCTTGCGATAGACATCCACAAAGATAATTATTACGCCGATTGTTATGACAATACCGCCGATCCATAACCAGATTTGCAATGGATTAACCATAATCACAAATGTCGCTGATCCATCCGATTGAAAGCTTGCCATGGAAATATAGAGATCTTCAATGAGATTGGTTCGAATCGAGACCTCAGAAGTTACTTTGGGTTCGCCGAGCCCTGATTTGTAAATATATTTTTCTGGCGTTAAAATCCCGATTTTTTGATCTCCTTGATAGACCTCCACCTCTGCACGAAGGATGTCTTTTCTTTGTTTTTTAATTTCGTTGACTTGAACGTAAACCAATCGGTATTTGTCGATGACAGTTTCGCCGCCCTTTGGCAGGGTAATTTCCCTGTGTGATTTATAAGCGGTGGTACCGACAATGGCGACATAGATCATCACCACGCCGATGTGAATCAAATAAGCTGCGTACTGTCGGGTCTTGAGTCTAAGAATCTTTCCGATTGCAGTCATCAAGGATTCATTATTGGTTTTTTGCCGGCTAAGCCCCGACTGGATCAGTCTGGTGATAATAATCGCCACTGCCAAAAAACTGATCCCCAACACGATCAGTGAAGCGCCATGGCGGACCCCAGCAGCGAACAGGATAAGCGCAAACAAAACCGAGCTGGTAATGATAATATAGAGCGATTTTTTAGAGCTACTCAATTTTGCCTTGCCCCACAACAAGAGAGGGCAAATAGCCAGCAACAATAATAAAATGATCCCAAACGGGATGGAAACTTTATTAAAAAACTGCTCCCCAAGCGTAATTTGCTTGCCGATAATCAGTTCGGTAATGGCTGGATAGAGCGTGCCCCACATAATTGTTACCGTGAGGATAACCAGAATAAAATTATTAAACAGAAAACCAAACTCGCGGCTCATAAAAGTGGCGATGGTTTTTTCGGATTTGAAATGGTTTCGCCGCCAGAGGATTAATGACAAAGCGCTGACAAGAACGATTCCCATGAACACCAGAAAAAATGTGCCGATATTGGATCTGCCAAAAGCATGCACCGAAGAAATGATACCGCTACGGGTGATAAACGTCCCCAATATGGTAAGCAGAAAGGTGGCGATAGCAAGCGAAACATTCCAGATTTTCATCATGCCCATTGAACGCTGCGCCATAATTGAATGGATAAAGGCAGTGCCGGTTAACCAGGGTAGTAACGATGCGTTTTCCACCGGATCCCACGCCCAATAGCCGCCCCAGCCCAGCTCCACGTAAGCCCACTCCGCGCCCAACAAATTGCCGATCGTCAGCATAATCCAGCCGAACAGACTCCAGTTGCGGCTCTGATTGATCCAGTTGCTGGATTTATCGCCTTTCATCAATGCTGCCAGAGCAAAGGCAAACGGAATTGTGAATCCGACAAATCCGAGGAACAGCGTCGGTGGATGGAAAATCATCCCGATGTCCTGCAGCAGCGGATTCAAACCATAGCCGTCGGGTAGCACAGCCGGCAGTTTCTCAAACGGATTGGTGGAATAAACCACCAGACTCAGAAAAAATATGGTCACCGCACTGGTGATTGTGAAAACATAGGGCTGAAGGTTTTGCTCGCGTTTGCGATTGACAAAAACAAACAGCGCGTTAAAAACGGTCAGCAGCCATGTCCAGAACAAAAGCGAGCCGGATTGGCCCGCCCAAAGGGCAGAAATTGTATAAAGTACCGGCAATTGGCGGTCGCTGTATTCGGCAACGTAACGGTAGGAAAAATCACGGCTCAGCAGCAGATAAGCCAGCGTTAATACGGCAAAAGTCACCATAAAAAATTGCCCATATATCGCTCTTCTGGCCGATTCGATTAGAGAATTTCGTTTTAAATGCAACCCTGAAATTCCAGCCCAGAGAGTGTAGGCTGTCATTACGAAAGCTGACAATAAAAAAAGATACCCCAAAGTCAAATTGATCTCCTTTAGAAAATAATCATAGCGGACAAAAATTAGCTTTATTAGATGTCTGAGAAACAACCCGAGATTCAGTTGATTTCAGATATCTTTTGTCTGAAAGGAGCACTCTAACCTGAATAATTCATACGCCATAAAGTCTCGAAGACACAAAGGCGCACAAAGTAATGAAAATATAAAGCTTGGCAGACAAAGGAGATTAATCGACTCAGAATATTTTTTATGAATGCTTCTTTCACAACTTTGTTCCCGCCGCGGCGGGATTCGTGACTTGGTGCCTTGGTGGCAAGATTTATGAATTAAACAGGCTAACGACTATTCCTCTTTTGGCTCGTATTTTGACGGACATTTAGTCATGATCTGGGTGGCATTGAATATTTGACCATCAAATTTACCCTCCACAACAACCGAAACTTCTTCTGAAAAAGTATCAGGAGCAACGCCGTTATACCTCACCGGCAGTATTTTTTCTCCGTCGGTAATTTCAAACTCTAAAGCCAGGTTGTGAGCGTCCCACTGGATGGACCCGGGAACCGGCTCGCCGTTGACCCGGATTCCTTTATGGGTCAGCTCCCGCTGTTGTTCGACAAATTCACTGACGCTGAGAAAATATACCGAGGAATCTTTCATCCCTGACCAAAAAAGATAGGCGACGACCACCAGTATGATCGCCCCGCCAATGAGTATCTTTTTATTCATGATTATCCCTTTAGTTTAAACCGTACTGTAAAATAAAATTCCGAATCCCAAAATGTTCTATGAAACAGTTGAAATCACATTGAAGCTGTTTTCACATTTTTCTGTGATGTTCTGGTATTAGCGGGTAAAATATTTTTAATTTTCTGTTAAACCAGAATAAGGTGATACAGTGTAACCAATCACAGGGTAGACCGCTGAAGCGGTTAAAATAGGTGTTTGTCAGTGTTTCACCACAATAAATTGTGGTGATAGTTCAACTTCCTTTTGAACAAACACCCCGATTTATCGGGGT
>DSAU01000429.1 GCA_011046315.1 bacterium | reverse complement strand
TCCAGTAACAGTCTGATATATTGTGATTTGGAGTGATGTAGATAATTTATGAAATATGAAATTGATGACAAACCAAAAGAAGAGTGCGCAGTAGTGGGGGTTTATAACCATCCTCGATCCGCCAATTTAGCCTATTTGGGATTGTATTCGCTGCAACATCGCGGACAGGAAAGTTCAGGAATCGTTACCAATAATAACAGTAAATTTTATAAACATGTTAGCATGGGGTTGGTAGCGGACGTTTTTTCAAAAAAAACCGATTTGGAGAAATTGCAAGGCGACTCGGCTGTCGGACACAATCGTTACTCCACCACGGGAAGCACCAAGCTGGTAAACGCTCAGCCGCTGGTTGTCAGTTCAAAATTTGGGCCGCTGGCAATTTCTCATAACGGCAATTTTGTCAACGCCGGATCGCTGCATGAGCAATTGGAAAATGAAGGCGCTATTTTTCAGACTACAACCGATACCGAAATTCTTTTGCATCTTGCCGCCCGGTCAAAAAAAACAACGCTTGTCGAAAAACTAATTGACGCGCTGAATCAAATTAAAGGAGCCTTCTCTATCGCAATCTTGACGCGGGATAAATTAATTGCGCTCCGCGATCCTCGGGGTTTTCGCCCGCTTTGTTTTGGTAAGAAAGACGATGGTTACATTGTTGCATCAGAATCCTGCGCCTTTGATATTGTTGACGCTGAGTACGTTCGCGAAATCGAACCGGGCGAGGTCATGGTTTTTAGCAGTGAAGGCGTGACTTCATATTACCTTGACAAAAAAACTGAAAAGCGTTATTGCATTTTTGAGTATATTTACTTTTCCCGTCCTGACAGCCGAATTTTTGGTGAAAAGGTGGATAAGGCGCGGCGCAAGCTGGGAAAAACTTTGGCATTGCAAGCGCCAGTGGAGGTTGACCGGATCATTTCTGTTCCTGATTCCAGCAACACCGCCGCCCTCGGTTATGCTCAGGAGTCTGGGGTCCGCTTTGAAATTGGATTGATTCGCAATCACTATATCGGACGAACGTTCATCCATCCTGATCAAACGATGCGGGATTTCAATGTGCGGATTAAATTCAATCCGGTGAAGGGTGTGTTAAAAAACAAACGCATCGTGATCGTGGAGGATTCCATCGTGCGAGGAACCACGCTGCGGCATTTGGTGAGAATGGTGCGTAAGGCGGGAGCCAGTGAAATTCATGTTCGCGTATCATCGCCGCCCATTCGTTTTCCGTGTTATTACGGTATGGATTTTCCGACCAAGGAAGAGTTGATCGCATCACGAATGTCGGTGGAAGAAATCAGGAAATATCTGGATGCAGATAGTTTACACTATTTATCAATAGGCGGGTTGCTACAATCGGTTCCTCAAGAGAATTGTGGCTATTGTACAGCCTGTTTCAGCGGTGATTATCCGATCGTTCCGGAAAAGACGCAGGAAAAATTTCACCTCGAAAATGGTATCGTAACCGAATAAGGTGATCGAATGTCCAAAGCCATTAAATATCTGGATTATTTTTTCGTGATGCGACCGACGCTGTTCTTTCCTGTTTGGACAGTTTTTTTGGCGAATTATCACGCCAACCTCCATTTCATCGAGATGGGCGCTGGCGCCGGAAAAAACAACTCTTTGGGCAGCGATGGGATAGTTTCGTTGGTGTTGTTATCTTTGATGATGGGAGCGGTTTTTGTTTTTAATCAAATTGTGGATCGCGAATCTGACGCTAAAAATCAAAAGCTGTTTTTTATCGCCCGAGGTATCATCCCGCAGCATGTTGCAATGGTGCAAGCCGGGCTGCTAACGATTTTTCCGGTAGCCGGTGCTTTTTTTCTGGATATTGAATTGGGGGCGATTTTTATTGTAACGTTTTTTTTTACCGGCATTATTTATAGCTTTCCAGCATTCAGTTGGAAGGATAAGCCGATTCTGGGAATCATAGCCAATTTTTTTGGCGGCTGGTCAGTTGCAGCCTGCGGCTGGATTGCAGCGGGCGCGGAAAATTGGGATTTTGCTATTCATGCTTTGCCATACGCTATTGGGTTGGTTGCGGTCTATTTTTTAACGACCATTCCGGACATTCCCGGTGACCGCGAGTTCGGAAAAATAACCTTTGGCGTAAAATATGGCAAACGATTGACTACTTATTGGGCAGCAGCATTTGAATTTGTTGCAGTAGTTATTTCTTTTGTGCTGAAGGACTTTGTAATATTTTTTCCGGCGCTGGCGGCGTTGCCGTTGTTTGTGATTGCAGTAGTGCGGCAGCGGCTCGAAGATGTTTTGCGGGCTATTAAATTTACAGTGTTGTTTGCTTCGTTGGCGGTGTGTGTGGTTTATCCATTGTACTTTTTTGTTTTGGTGATCAATTATTTTTTCTCTAAATGGTATTACAGAAAGCGGTTTGATCTTGAGTATCCAAAATTTGCGGCTTAATTGATGAAAGGCAGAGATGATCGCGTTGAAAATGGATCTGTGTGATTTTTGTGGTAGCTGTGTTTCGGTCTGTCTCGAAGATGCCATCGAGTTGTTCGAAGCTCGGCTTGAAATTGACCATGATAAATGTACTGAATGTTTGCGTTGCATAAAAGTTTGTCCTTTCAGGGCGCTGGAGGTCAAGCAATGAAACAATTTTATGATGTAATCGTTGTCGGGGCTGGCCCGGCTGGTTCCACCGCAGCCAGAGTCGCTGCAGAAAATGGCGCGACCGTTTTGATGTTGGAAAAAGATCGGGAAGTCGGCATTCCGGTGCGATGCGCTGAGGCTGTCGGAGAAAGGGGAATCCTTAAGGTGGTAAAAATTAAGCCGGAATGGATTTCGACAAAGATCAAAGCAGTGAGGCTTTTTGCACCCAATGGCGCCATGATCAGTGTCCAACATGACGATATCGGCTATGTGTTGGATCGAAAACGATTTGACTATGACCTTGCGATGATGGCAGCGAAGCAAGGCGTTGATGTTATGACCAGAGCTTATGCTTACGGATTGCTGGAAAAAGATGGGTTCGTTGCCGGGGTAAAGTTTCGTCATTTGAATTATGATTATCAAATAGGCGCAAAATTAGTTGTTGGCGCTGATGGGCTTGAATCGCGAGTTGGGAGATGGGCTGGGTTGAAAACGCATTTAAAATTGCAGGACATAGAGACCTGTGCTCAGATGACGCTGACTAACCTGGATTTGTCATCAAGCCACTGTGATTTTTATTTTTCGAAGCAATGGGCGCCGGGTGGCTACGTTTGGGTTTTTCCAAAAAACAAAAACAGCGCCAATGTCGGATTGGGAATTTCTGGCGAACATGCTGCTTACAAGGCGCCGATTGAATATTTGAGGGAGTTTATCGAGACTCATTTCTCTGGCGCCTCAGCTTTGACCACTGTCGCCGGCGGCGTTCCCTGCGCCCCCCTTATGGAGAAGATTGTTGCCAATGGATTGATGCTGGTGGGAGATGCCGCTCATCAAGCCAATCCGATTTCAGGTGGCGGTATTGTGACGGGAATGATCGCGGCAAAAATTGCCGGAGAGGTGGCGGCAAGGGCAGTCAATGAAAACAATGTAACTGAGAAGCGATTAACGGAATATAGCAAATTGTGGGAGAAAAACGGCGGTAACGTTCATCGTCGGGCTTACCGATTAAAGGAAGCCGTCTATAAGTTGAGCGACCACGACCTTAATCGGACGGCTGCATCGCTTTTAAAAAAAACGCCAGAGAAACATACGATTGTGAATATTTTCAAAACAGCGCTAATGCAGCATCCAAAGCTAATCCCGGATGTCCTGAAAGTTTTTCTCGGATAAAATTTTTACAATGTTCCCAGGGAGGAAAATATTATGAAACCAAATCAGGCTTTTTTAGCATTCGTAGCGATCCTTTTTCTAATAATAACATGCCACCAAGCAGTGGCTCAACAACCAGTTAGAGCAGAGCGATCAGATCAGCTCACTCGAATTGCTGTGAAATTGTATCAAGAAAAAAAGTTTGATCAAGCAAAAGAAAGGTTGATCGAAGCAGTTCGGCTGAATGATCGCAATGTTAAAGCGCATGAGATGTTATCATTAATCTACTATCAGGAACGTGATTTTAAACAGGCTACCGAACATGCGCGCAAAGCAATCGCAATTAATAAAAATACCGCTGGTGCGTACTATGTACTGGGCATGATGAGCTACCAAAACGGAGACACTGAAAGCGCCAGAACAGAGCTGAATTATGCGGTAAAGTTTTTAAAAAATGGAGAGCGCCGTGCTCATGCACAACGAATTTTGAACCAAATACGGGATCAGTTGCCGGAGGGTCGCCGACCATTAATCAGGGAGAGGATTAAACAGTTTCGCGAGGGCGAAACGGGTGTCAATGTTGATGTTGATGCCTATCAACCATATATCGCAGTGTTTACGTTTGAGGAATCCGGCTCACGATCGCAATCTACCGGTTTGGGGCAAACTGTTACCGAGATGGTGATCACTGCCCTGATTCAGGAAGGGCGCTTTGCGGTGATGGAGCGAGGACAATTGCAAAAGATACTTGCGGAACAGTCGCTGTCCCAATCGGGTGTAATAGATACAGAATCAGCGATTGCTGTTGGAAAGTTAGCAGGTTTAGAAGCCGTTGTTTTGGGTAGCGTCAGCCGTCTTAAATCCGCAATCGAAGCTGATGTGCGATTAATAGAAATCGAAACCGGCAAAGCGCTTGCAGCAGCTAATAGCAAAGTTACAGATGTGGATAATATCAGGAATCTTGCCGTTAAATTGGCGGCTCAGCTGGGGGATAAGGCAAATTTGATTGAACCCAGGATTGAAAAACCGGACTCATCAGACAAAAAGTTCGAACAGTAAAGTAGAAACTTCAGACAGGATGTGAAAATGGTAAAAACACTCAAGCAAAAATTGAGCAAAACCCGAGCAGGATTCATCGGGAAAGTTAATGCGCTTATTCGGTCGCAGCAGGACATTAATGATGATTTATTCGATTCGTTGGAGGAGATAATGATCAGCGGCGATCTCGGCGTTGATTTTAGCTTGAAGCTGATCGAAGATGTTCGTAAAAAAGTGGATGAGTTGGGAATCAAAAAATCGGAAAACATTGTGCGGTTTATCAAAAGCGCCATGGTCAAGACACTGAATTCAAACTGCCAGAGTAGCGTGTCTGATCCCGGGGCACTGCTGAAATCGGAAATAAAGCCCTACGTATTGATGATCGTTGGCGTTAACGGAACCGGAAAAACCACTTCCATTGGCAAGCTTGCCGCGATGTATAAAAAGACTGGCAAGACGGTTTTACTGTCTGCGGCGGACACCTTTCGGGCAGCGGCGTTAGAGCAACTTGAAATATGGGCTGAAAGAGCGCAAGTAGAAATTATTCGCAATCAACCTGGCGCGGACCCGGCTTCGGTGGCGTTTGATTCTCTGAAAGCTGCAATCAGCAGAAACGTTGATGTGTTAATCGTTGACACTGCCGGACGGTTGCATACCAAATCCAATCTGATGGAAGAGTTGAAAAAAATTCGGCGTGTTTTGGCAAAGCTTTTACTTGAGGCGCCGCATGAGACCTTACTAATTATGGATGCGACGACCGGACAAAATGGGCTGAATCAAGCCCGACAATTTGCTCAGGCGGTGGGAGTCACTGGAATTGTTTTGACAAAGCTGGATGGAACCGCCAGAGGTGGCATCGTTTTTTCAATTGTCAAAGAGTTGGGAATCCCGGTAAAATTTATTGGCATCGGTGAGAAATTGGAAGATTTAGAAGCGTTTAATGCTAACGACTTTGTCGAGGCGTTGTTTGCATGAAAATTGGTTTGATTACTTTGGGATGTCCCAAAAATGTGGTTGACAGCGAGGTGTTAAAAGGTCAATTGACGGGCAAGGATGTGGCCTTTGTTTCAAATCCTGAACAGGCAGATGCGATCATCATCAATACCTGCGCCTTTATTTTGCCGGCTCGCGAAGAGGCTGTGGATACTATTCTGGAGGCGGTTGAGTTAAAAAAAAACGGCAAGCTACGTGAAATATTTGTCACCGGTTGTTTGCCCCAGATTTATATCAATGAGTTGAAAGATGAAATCCCAGAGGTCGATCGCTTTTTTTCAGAAAAAGATTTTCAGTGGATTGGCAGACAAATTGCGGCGTCATTGAACATTCAGCCCGGGGGCAATGGATTGTATCGGTTTCATGAGACGCCGGCGCATTATGCTTATTTGAAAATTTCAGACGGTTGTGACAACCGATGTCATTATTGCACCATCCCCCTTATTAAAGGGAAATATCGCAGCCGTCCGTCTCAACAAATTTTGGCTGAAGCGCATCAGTTGGTAAATCAAGGTGTAAAAGAACTGATTATCGTGGCGCAGGATACAACCTATTACGGCTGGGACATTGGGGACCGAGGGGCACTGAAAAAGTTGATTCAGGAGCTGGCGAAAATCGACCATATCCGTTGGATTCGGATCTTGTATGCTCATCCGGCACATTTTGATAACGATCTGATCGAAGTGTTTCAAACGCAGCCAAAATTATGTCGTTACATTGATCTGCCCATTCAACATATTTCGGATAAAATTCTCAGCGCCATGGGGAGAAAGGTCACAGAACGGGAGACGAGAGCTCTTATTCAGCGACTGAGAAGTAAAATACCTGATATCGCTATCCGTACCACAATTATGGTCGGTTATCCCGGAGAGAATGATAATGATTTTAATTTACTGAAGGAATTTGTTACTGAAATAGAGTTTGACCGGCTGGGAATTTTCAAGTTCATAGCCGAGCATGGGACGCCGGCGGAAAACCTTCCCGATCAGATTGATGAAGCGCTCAAGGAAGATCGTTTACAAGAATTGGCTGAATTACAGCTAACTATTTCATATAATAAAAACCAACAATTAGTGGGGAAAACACTGCCGGTGATCGTGGATCAGAAAGATCAGAAAGTTGATAATTATCTGGGCAGAAGCCAATTCGACAGCCCATTGATTGACAATACTATTCACATTAAAGGTGACGTTTATGAAGGGGAGATTTACGATGTAATAATAAATCGCACTGACGCTTACGATTTGTGGGGCGAAGCGCTCAGTCGAACAAAAAAATAAAAAATTACCCCAAGTTCAAGCTGGGGTAGGAGGTTTTTTCATGTTAATTAAAAAAATAATCGCTCACAATCTAAAAATAGGCTTTCTATTAATTCTGTTTTGCATCTGTTTTATTATGCTGCGGGCAGATGTTGTTTGTTCTCAACAATTTGGTTCTCCGGTATTTTATTGGGATATCGTCGCAGTCAATTCCCCTGATGAAGGTATGAGTCGGATTTACCTCTATTTTAAATCTTCGTTCGATGCTCTAACATTCGTCCGGGATGAGGATGCTTTTATAGCCAGATATGAGATTTCAGTGGTGATCAATGATGATGACGGTTACCAGGTCGATGGAAAAGTCTGGCAGGAGGAGATAGTCGCTGACAGCTATGGAAATACAAAATCACGTAGTATGTTTTCGATCACTTATGAGAAATTTGATCTTCCGGCACAGCAATATAATGTTTCAGTAAAATTCATGGACAAGGAAACCGGCCAGACCAGAGAGGAAGATATTAAAGTAATGCTCAGGGATTTTCAAAAACAACCTCTTGCGATAAGCGATCTGGCGGTGGTTCGTAATTTGAAAACGGATTCGCTGGGCGTTAAGTCGTTTATGCCGGATGTTGGAAATTTTATTGTTGATATTTCCAAAGATTTGTTTGGCTATTTTGAAATTTACAATCGGTCGAAATCTGACGACAATTATGACATCTCGTATTCGATTGTTAACGCCAAGGGAAAGACGGTTTATAAGACCAAATATAAACGAGAGTTCGATGGGCCGCGAACCTTAGACTATTTTCTGATTCCGACAGCAGATTTGTCTCAAGGCGTTTACACATTAAAGATGAGGGTGAAACAAGGTTCCGAAAAGCAAGAGATCGCTAAGCGACTGGCGGTTCGTTGGATCGACTTGCCAGCGACCATAGAGGATGTGGATTTGGCAATTCAACAGGTCAAATATATTGCGGATAAAAATGAGTGGAACCGGTTGAAAAAAGCCGACGACGATGAAAAATTAGACGAATTTAAGGCCTTTTGGAAAAAACGCGATCCAAGCCCCGGAACGCGGGAAAATGAATGGATGGATGAATATTATCGGCGCATTACTTATGCTAACGCCAAATTCGGAGGATTCCGTGAGGGATGGAAAAGCGACATGGGAATGATTTTTATCATCTTTGGTCCGCCTTCAGATATCGAAAGACATCCATTTGATAGCGGCTCCAAGCCGTATGAGATTTGGTACTATTATTCGATTAACAAGCAGTTTGTTTTTATGGACGAAACCGGCTTTGGTGAATATCGGTTATTAACTCGTTCCTGGGAGGATTGGCGACATCTCATTCGTCATTAGCAGGTCATTTTTGAAACAAAATAATATCGTAGAACATGTTCAACTGAGAGTGGAGAATCAAATCAATGGTTGAAACCAGGCTATTAAAGCCAAAACCAGTGAAGCAGGGCGCGACGATTGGCGTTGTCTCTCCGGCAAGTCGTCCGCCAGATGACGAAAAATATAAATCTGGAATAGAATATTTACGAAAATTGGGCTACCGCGTTGTTGAGAGCCGGCATGTGCTCGACCAGCATGGTTATCTCGCAGGGAAAGATCAGGATCGCGTTCAGGATTTGAACTTGATGTTTCAAGATGACCAAATTGACGCCATCATCTGTTCGCGCGGCGGATATGGTACGCCCAGAATTATCGACCAGGTAGATTTTAATTTAATTAATAGCCATCCCAAAGTATTCGTCGGATATAGCGACATTACCAGCCTGAGTCTGGCAATTTGGCAAACAACCGGTCTGATCACTTTTTCCGGCCCCATGGTTGCTGTCGAAATGGGCAAGGGAATCCAACCATTCACCGAAGAAAGTTTCTGGAAAGCGCTGACATCTGTTGAACCAATCGGCAAACTGAAAAATCCTGACAACGCACCGCTAAAAGTTATCGTTCCTGGTAAAGCGCGCGGAAGGCTGCTGGGAGGATGTCTTTCACTGATTAATGTTTTGATGGGCACGCCCTACTTGCCTGATTTTGAGGAAGCGATTCTCTTTATTGAAGATATTGATGAGCAACCATATGGCGTGGATCGCTATTTAGCGCAAATGAAAATGGCGGGAGTGTTAGATCAGATTTCCGGGGTGGTGTTGGGACAATTTGTCGATTGCACGCCGACTGATCCGGAAAAACCGAGCCTGAAACTTGAGCAGATTTTTGAGCATTATTTCAGCGACTTGAAAATACCGGTGCTGGCTAATTTTGCTTATGGGCATGTGCCTGTTAAAAATACCCTGCCAATTGGCGCTATGGCGGAATTGGATACGGAAAACGGCGGTCTTTTTATTACTGAAGCTGTGGTTCAAAATGACGCGACATAGATGAGGTCAGTTATGGACAAACTCCGCATAGGCGTTTTGGCTTCGGGAAGGGGTTCAAATTTTGAAGCAATTTTGCGCAATATTCAAAGCGGATATTTAAATGCGATAATCGTCGCTGTGATCAGCAACAAGAAAAATGCCGGGGCATTGGAGATCGCCAGAGAAAATGATATCCCGGCGTATTTTGTTTCAGCAAAACAATATCCTGATTCGCATCAGTTTGACGCACAAATTTTGCGGCTTCTGAAACAGCATGACGCCAATTTCGTGGTTCTTGCCGGTTATTTGAAAATGCTTGGAAAAAATGTGATTCGCAATTTTAAGAACAGAATTTTGAACATTCATCCCGCACTATTGCCATCGTTCGGTGGAAAGGGGATGTATGGCCATTTCGTGCATGAGGCGGTTATTAGTTATGGTTGTAAAGTGTCTGGTGTCACCGTTCATTTAGTGGATGAGGAGTATGATACGGGACCGCCAGTGGTGCAAAAATGTGTTTCGGTTTTGGATGACGACACTCCGCAATCACTGGCTGCGCGGGTGCTGGAAGTTGAACACCAGGCATTTTCGGAAGCGCTGAAGTTTTTTGCTGAAAACAGAGTGGAAATTCATAACCGGCGAGTGCGAATTAAACCGAACTAACTGCACATTCAAACATTTATCCTTATTGAGGTGGAATATGCGAAGCAGATTTTTCATGCTTTATTTGGTTTTTTTTATTACATTCGGCTGGCTCTCAGTTGCGGCTGCTAACGATGATCCGGATCTGGTAGATATGTCGCAACTCGATTCTACCATCGTTATTGATCTGCGGTACGCTACTGCTGATAATTTTTTGGGAGATACTTTATATTCGGCGAATATTTGCCTGCTGAGAAGGTCTGTGGCGGAACGATTGGTTAAAGTTCACCGTGATTTACAAAAGATGGGGTTGGGATTAAAAATTTGGGATGCTTATCGTCCGTTGTCAGTGCAAAAAAAAATGTGGGAAAAATTGCCCGATTCCCGATATGTAGCCAATCCGGATAAGGGATCAAATCACAATCGCGGCGCTGCTGTCGATGTCACTCTTGTTGATAAATCAGGGAACGAATTGGAGATGCCCACCGTGTTTGATGATTTCAGCGAGAAAGCCGGCAGTCATTATCCTGATGTAAGCGAAGCTGCTAACAAGAACCGCTCAATTTTGCACGAGGCGATGAAACGTCATGGATTTCAACCGATTAATTCTGAATGGTGGCATTTTAACGACAAGGATATTTATCAATATGATGTGTTAGATTTTCCGCTGGACTATTTTTTAAATAAAAACCATGAGGACCGATTGAAGTAATGAAAAAGATCAAACGAGTTTTAATCAGTGTATATGATAAAGAAGGCGTTGTCGAGTTTGCCGGGAAGCTGGTTGATTTCGGAGCGTCCATCATTTCAACAGGCGGTACGGCAAGGCTGCTGAAGGAAAATAACATTGAGTGCACGCTGGTTTCAGATTTGACCGGTGCAGCTGAAATTTTGGATGGTAGGGTGAAAACGCTGCATCCGAAAATTCACGGTGCCATACTTGCGAAGCGGCAAAATCCAGCTCACCTGCAGCAGCTTAATGCTATGCAAATTGAACCGATCGATATGGTAGTGATCAGTTTATATCCGTTTTTTGATGTCATTTCCCGAGCAGAAACCACGCTGGAGCAGGCGTTGGAAAATATTGATATTGGCGGTCCGACATTGGTTCGAGCCGCGGCGAAAAATTTTCCTGATGTTGCAGTGGTAACTTCACCGACACAGTATCAATGGTTGATTCGTGAAATGGATGAAACCGGTGGCGCGCTTTCATCTGAAACCCGCAGGAAACTCGCAATAACAGCTTTTCGGGAAACCTATCAATATGATGGTATTGTTACAAGTTACTTAAGTGATATCGAGACACAGGTGGAGTATCCAGATTATCTTGTGATAGGATTTAAAAAGATACAGGATTTGCGCTACGGAGAAAATCCACATCAGAGCGCAGCTTTTTATAAAGAGTTGAATCACCCTGAAAAGGGTATTGCAGCGCTGGAACAGTTGCATGGAAAACAGCTTTCTTACAATAATATTATAGATCTGGACGCGGTTGTCAAAATGGTAACTTCGTTCGAGGCACCCTGTTCGGTAATCGTAAAACATAGCAATCCTTGCGGCGTGGGTGTTGGCAACAATCTTTTGGAAGCGTTTACGAAAGCCATTGCCACCGATGCGGTATCTGCATTTGGCGGTATCTTTGGATTTAATCGGAAGTTGGATCTGAACACGGCGCAACAATTGCATAAAATATTTATCGAGGTTATCGCAGCGCCGGATTTCGAACCGGATGCGCTGCAACTCCTGACCAAGAAAAAAAATGTGCGGATTTTGAAATTGAATTCAAATGAGCTGCTTGACGCCGAGCTCAATCTGCGCAAAGTCGCCGGAGGATTATTAGTACAGGATGAGGATATTTTGAGCCTCAGTGAATCAGAGTTGCAAGTGGTCTCCAGACGACAACCGACAACCGATGAAATGCAAGCCATGAAATTTGCATGGAAAGTTGTCAAATGGGTGAAATCCAATGCAGTTGTTTTTTGCCGAAAAGACAGGACAATCGGTATTGGCGCCGGACAGATGTCGCGGGTCGATTCGTCGCAGTTCGCTGTTGAAAAAGCCGGGAAAGCCGGATTGAGCCTGCTGGGAACAGTGGCGGCGTCGGATGCGTTTTTTCCGTTTCGCGACGGAGTGGATGCCGCAGCTAAAGCGGGCGCTACGGCAATTATTCAACCCGGGGGTTCAGTTCGTGATGAAGAGGTGATTCAAGCGGCAGATGAACATGAAATGGCGATGGTCTTCACTGGTATTCGCCATTTTCGACATTAACAAAACATGATTTTTGCAATTCTGACAGGAATCAGTTCAAACAACTGGTTGATAAATCAAAACT
>DSAU01000294.1 GCA_011046315.1 bacterium | reverse complement strand
CTATGGACCTTTATGTTGAAGCTTCGAAAAACACCGGATTATCCACTGACGAGGTCAAAGAGATTGAACGAATGATTGTTCAAAAAGGAAATTTTGCCCGCGAAAAAACGAGCAAAGCGATTTATAATTTTTGTTGCAAATTGGGGATGAACCGCCATTATTTTGCAACGACAAATCTGGAAACTATTGCCGATCATATTGAATCCATCATGGCAGCAGAAATCATGGCGTTAAACCGCAAAAGCAATTATTTGGATGTAGATTTTGTGAGCGAGCAACAAGACTCCGCCATGTACCTGATCAATGATGATCATGACAAAGCAGTTGGTATTGAACGCAGATTGGAAAATTTATTTATTGACTATCGGTTGCAAAGTTACCGAACGCCGGGTATCGAGTTGGCGTCACACTTCCGAAGTTATTTTGTTGCAAAACCGGTGTATGCCCTCCCTGATGCGCCACCAGACGAAGACGATATCAATAAAGTCGGCGCGCGTCAATTTATTGAGACCACCACCCAGGAAGCGCGCGATCGCTATCAAAGGATATTGAAAGAGTCGCTGCACATGACACAACCCCACATCGACGTTACCGACAAGGTGCGAAATGAGATTCGCATCATGGTGTCGGTTCCCATGGCTGGCGGTTATCGCTTTCTATCAGGGATTTCTGATATTATCAACTCATACGGACTGGTAAGCATTCACAAATACGCCGAACCTTTTTCCAACGGTAGGTTGGTCATCTCGGTATATCTCGACGCCGAATCCACCCGACCCCATATTGATAATATGGTGACGGATATCAGTTTGATTTATATCAATCCCGAAAATGAAATGTCGCCGCTGATTCGGCAAAACACCTTGACGGTGCACGAGGCATTTTATGCTGCCAGCGCCTGGAAATTTACCCATCAATTCCTGTCCAGTTTTAATCTTGAATATCTGGCATTGACCAGTGTGCTGAAAGATCGCCCGGAATTAATCGATACCCTGAATACATTGAGAACCCGGCTGGTAAAAGACTCTTACACCGAAGCCAGAATTTTAAGGACAATTTTCGACTATCCTGACGAGATCAAAAAACTTTACCTACAGTTTAATGCTCGTTTCAATCCTCGCGAACAATCACCACCAGAAAAATATAATCTCTCAAACAACGATATCTCACACGAAATTGATCGAGATGTGCTGAGTTTCTTCAAACTTTTCAATCAGGTTATCCTCAAAACCAATTTTTACAAGCGCAATAAAACCTCGCTGGCTTTTCGGCTGGAACCTGAAAAGTTTCTCGATCCGATCGAATACAAAGAAAAGCCGTACGGTATTTTTATGATTCTGGGCAAAGAATTCAGAGGTTTTCACGTCCGGTTTAAGGATATCTCCCGCGGCGGCATCCGAATTGTTAGGTCCCGGGATGTTGAAAATTACGACCAGAATTCAGACTCCATCTTTGATGAAAATTATAACCTGTCGTACACACAACACAAGAAAAACAAAGATATTCCCGAGGGTGGTTCTAAAGGCGTTATTCTGCTGAACATGGAATATCAGGACAAAGGTGAAGCTGCGTTTGAAAAATATATCGACGGGCTGTTGGATTTAATCATGCCCAGCAAATCCGTCAAGGACTTCCATAAAATTGAAGAAATTTTATTCCTTGGTCCTGATGAAGGCACTGCCGAAGTGATGAGCTGGGCGTCACAGCAGGCAAAAAAACGGAGATATCCTTTCTGGCAATCCTTTACCACCGGTAAATCAATAGAGGAAGGCGGCATCCCCCATGACCTCTATGGAATGACCACCAACTCGGTGCACGAATATGTTCTTGGTATACTTGAAAAACTGGGCATTGCCGAAGAATCGATTAGCAAGGTCCAAACCGGTGGTCCTGACGGCGACCTTGGGAGCAATGAAATTCTGATTTCCAGGGATTGCACACTCTGCGTCATTGACGGCAGTGGAGTGGTTTTTGACCCTGAAGGTTTAAACCGAAACGAGTTGACAAGATTGGCAAAAAAGCGAGTGATGGTGGAAAATTTCGACCGCGGCAAGCTATCCGCAAAGGGCTTTTTTGTACACATTAATGATAAAAACATCAAACTGCCCGACGGCGCGATTGTCGAAAGCGGACTAACATTTCGCAACAGCTTTCACTTAAATCCAATGCTGAAAGCCGATCTTTTCGTGCCCTGCGGCGGCAGGCCAAAGTCGATCAACATCCAAAACTGGAAACAATTGTTGGACGAAAACGGCATCCCGCGCTACAAATACATTGTTGAAGGAGCGAACTTATTCATCACACAACCGGCGCGGCTGGCGCTCGAGGAAAAAGGTGTTATCATCATTAAAGATGCCTCGGCAAATAAGGGTGGTGTGACCTCATCGTCTCTCGAAGTGTTGGCGTCACTGGCTTTGACGGATGAGGAATACGATGAATTGCTCTGCGTTGTCAACGGCAAAGTCCCGGAATTCCGACATCGCTATGTCAATGATGTGATCGATATGATTCGAAAAAATTCGAGGCTGGAATTTGAAACATTGTGGAGCGAACATCACGACACCAACAAGCCCTTCTCAATTATCAGCGATGAGCTTAGTAATAAAATTAACCAGGTCACGGATTCATTACTTAAATCCGATCTCTGGAAAGACCAGACATTACTGCGGGCTGTGGTCGAAAAGCACTGTCCCGCCTCACTGGTTAAACATGTCGGTATTGATGAAATTTTAAAACGCGTCCCGGATAATTATATTCAAGCAATCTTTGCAGCATGGTTGGGCAGCCACTTTATCTATATGTACGGACTGCATGCGGATGAAATCGACTTCTACACATTTCTGAAAAAATTTAGCTGCTGAGTTCGATCCTGGCAATATTTAAAAAGAAAGGTCAGTCCCTTGATTCGGACTGACCTTTTTTATTGCGAAATACAATTTGAACTTTTACAATGAAGCTCATTCTTCTTTAATGCTATCCAAAGCTCGCAACCGTTCCGTCGCTTTTTGGATATATTCTAAAGTGCTGGAATTATAGGGATCAAGTTTTAAAATTCTATTCCACACCTGTATTGCAGCATTGTAATCGCCTTCAGAGTAATTAATCATCCCCTCATTGAACAATTCTTCAATACGCTTTTTGATCTTGTTTTCGCTGTCTCTCAAATATGTTAACGCGGTTTTATTTTCAGGATTTTTCGCCAGAATCTGGCTAAAGATCTTTTGAGCATTAATATAATCGCCCTTTTGAAAATATTTCTCTCCCTGGGAGGCAAGGTTTTTCAGGCTGATATTGGACATCAGCTGAGCTTGCAGCGACAATGCCAGCGAGTATTTATTATCAACCGAAAGAATGTAATTAATCTCTTCCAGCGAATTTTCATATTCTTTTTGTTCAAAATATGTTAACGCCTGTTGATAACGCTGATCCAATTGCTCGGTCAGCAGTTGCTGAGCGCGATTCAAATAATCTTTCGAAGCCCGATGGGTGGGGTCTATCGACAAAATTTCTCTGAAAGCTCCAATTGCTTTTTGATACTCTTTCTGATCAAAAAAATGGTTGGCCTTAAAAAATTTGCTCTGAACGACCTTGGAAATATAACTTTTTAAATAGGCAAGCTTTTCTTTAGCATATCGATTATCCGGCTCTAATTCCAGTATCTGACGATAACGATTATTGGCTTTCACAAAATTATCGCCGCGTTCCAACCTCTCTGCTTCGCGGGTTAATCGCTCAATTTCATTTTTTGTAAACTCAATCGATTCCAGAGTCAGATTCTTATAGCGAAGCGCCTCAGTGTCCAAAGGTTTTACCGCAAGCGCCTTGTTCAATTCCTGCAACGCGCGTTTGTAATTTTTCTGATTATAATAGCCCACACCTCGATAAAAGTATTCACTAAAAGAAGACGAGCGAATGCTATCTATTTTGCTCACATACAAATTCGCGCCCTGATGCAATTTGTTGACCGAAAGTATTTTTTTTAAAATTGTTTCCGCTTGAGCAAAGTTGTTGTTTTCGAAGGCGATTTTGCTTCTACCAAACAACTCATTCACATATTGATCCAAATGGGGTTTGAGTTTCTTAATATTTTTCAAAGCATTTTTGTTTTTTGGATCAAATTCAAGGGCGTTTCGATAGGCATGGAAAGCATCGATGTACCATCTGTTATCCTCCATTTTTTTTCCCACTGCGAATAGTGAGTCTATTTTGTATTTGCGAACATCGACCCGCTCTTTGAGGACAGCCACCAACAAATTAAGGCTTTCATCTTCCGGGTCATACGCTAACGCTTTTTGATACTGTTTTAATGCGCCAAAAAAATCATTGTTTCTGACCTGCTTCACACCTTTTCCACGATACCTTTTTGCGGCTTCTTTATCTGACTGGCTCAGCTTTAACCGCAACGAAAAGTTAAATGATTGAATGTGAAACGAATAACTGAAATCAAAACAAAAATCTTGAAAAACCACGCCCATGCCGGCTGCAGCAAGGCGAATATCAAAATCCTGCAAACCGGCAATCAGTTCGATGTTTTTGTACAAATTGAAATGGCTTCCCAAATGAAAGCTGTCGTCAATTCTGTATAAATGATAAGCAAAGTGAATAACCGGTCCAATTCGCCAGGGTTTGACAGAGAAGCCTGCCGCCAATTGCTGTTCATTTTTGCTATTCAAAACGGGAATCTGCTGAAAGACCAACCCGAAAGTAAATTTATTTTTCATTTCAGACGATCTTAACCAACGCCAGACCGGGTTGTTAACTTCTATAGCAGGATTGTATTCCGGGAATGTTCGAAAAAAAAATCCGAATCCAAAACTGGATACAGTTTTTCCGGCGTCGGTTTTACCCAAATTCAAATTGCTCCCAAAAGCGATCATGGAGTTGTAGCGATAGCCCATTGCAATCGTCGCATGATTCATATTGGTTTGCCCGGGTGGCTGCAACAGACTTACTCCCATTCCAAAAGAGGGTGGAAAATATTTTGTGAAACCAGTATAATTCAATTTAGATACTCGGTTGACGTTTATTAAAATTTGATCGGCGGTTAAAAATGCGATAGCGGCGGGATTCCAATAGCTGGCTGATGGGTCGGCAGGAAAAGCAATTACCGACCCACCCAGACCAATGGAACGCGCGGTGGAAGCGCTATCGTGATAACGCTCGCTCGCCTTAAAAGGAGTCGGAAATATAATCAATCCCCAGAGGAGAATTGTCAGAAATCTTCTTCTCATGAATTAGGTTTGTTTTCTTCTGATACGAATTTAGCAGTTAAAAATCTTTGACTGCAATTTTATTGTTTTAAAACAATCGTAACCGATTGCAGAAGACGCTTATTCTCGCTCATATTTCAAATAAACGATACCACAACCAGCCATCACATATCGAGCCATGACAAGCACGAAAAATTATTGTGCTGGAAAGGCGCGTTGCCATAAAGGATGACCAGTGTTTTAATCTATCCTCTGATTTGTTTAAATAAAAAGCCGCATTTTTATCATTGGCGCTAATATTCTATCGCGCAAATCTCCACTGCTTCGGCACGCCCCTTGATTTTTATGCTGCCCAGATTTTCCGCCGGAAAGTGGGATTGAATTTGATTGTAGAGCTGGGTAGATGTAATGATCTGACCGGACTTTGCCATGTCACAAAATCGTGACGCCAAATTAACAACATCGCCGACAACGGTATAATCCATGCGGTCTTTTGATCCGATATTCCCGATCACCGCCGGACCGATGTTAATTCCGATGCCCACAGTTAAAATATCTTGACTGAGCTTTTGTCGCTGTTGGTTCAGGGTTCGAATAGACTTTTGAATGGATACCGCCGCATTAAACAGATGCACATGGCGGTTGACACCCTCGAACACGGCCATAACTTGATCGCCCATAAATTTATCTACAGCGCCGAAATTTTGTTCCACAATCCGCGCCTGTAAATCCAGATAGATGTTAACAACTTTGACCACGGTCTCCGGATCGTGTCGTTGTGAAAAACCGGAAAAGTCCCGCACATCAGAAAACAACAGCGCAACTTCACGGTGCTGGCTGATTTCGGGATGACCGTCTGAAAACAGATAACGTTTAATCATTTTTCTGGTAATTGGCGATACAAATTTTTGCATGTGCAACTTTTCTTTCAAATGCATGGCCATATTATTGAATTCATGCGCCAACTGTCCAAGCTCATCAGTCGACTTAACTGAAATTTTAATATCCAGATTTCCCCTGCCGATCTGGCGCGCGCCTGCTGAAATTTCCTGAATTTGCTTCACCATTCGGTCAGAGAGAAAATAGATTCCCAGGATAGAAGCGATCGTTACAAAAATCGCAATGGTATAAATAATTTTTCGCGCCTCATGTATTGGCGCCAAAGCGACTTCCTTGGAAAAACCAATGCCGGCGACTCCCAGAAAAACATCTTTTCGCTGACCGTCGGCATCTTTGCTCGTTGCAAAAATGGGGTAATAATATTCGTAGTGCGTCGCGTTTTCAATCGCCGTGGTCTCTTTTAATCCCAGCAAAAAGTTACTTTCTTCTTCTGTAAATAAATTTTGGTTACCTTCGGTGAGTTTTATATTGGTGTGTGCAATGCATTGACCGTCGCGGTTAATCACCCAGGCATAGTCCAGTCCTGTAATATTTTTTTGCTTAACATAGAGAACTGACAGCTTAATCTCATCATGGTTTCTCATTAAAAGATTATCTTTAATGTCATAAGAGGACAGGTATTGTACGGTCAGGTTGCAGATTTCTTCCAGCTTTGATTCTAACAACCCTTTTTCAGTCTGTTGAAAAATCAAACTCAAGACCACAATTACAATAAATACCACCCCACCGATGATGATGCTCAGCTTTCGTCGTAACGGGAAGGAAAAAAACAGATCCTTTAAATAATTTTTAAAAGCCTGGATTTTTTCTAACACTCGAAAAAAATAAGCCTTTAACATCGAGCCGAATTGAACCATAACAGCCACGATCTTTTTATAACTATTTTTGAGATTGAACCTGAGATCACTACCCTTAAAAAAATCCATTCTTATACAATCCCTCCCGCACCAAAAGACAATCCAAAGTAATAAACCAACGGCAACCCCCTTTTTGAAAAAACAATATGCTTATCTGTTAACCAGCGAAATTAATTGATGACTTCAATTCTAATTTCCTGCATCTGACGATTCTGATTTTCTGAATCCACCAGACCTGCAAGATATCGAATGAGAAAGATAAGAATGATAATCATGATTATCATTCCCCAGAACGACCTTTTGGGTACTGACCTTCTTTGCTTC
Organism: bacterium; assembly: GCA_011046315.1. GTDB lineage: Bacteria > Zhuqueibacterota > Zhuqueibacteria > Thermofontimicrobiales > Thermofontimicrobiaceae > Kaytiofontadaptatus. Next base: position 5,274 of record DSAU01000294.1, on the reverse strand, counting down.
AACCGTCTGAATTGAATGCGAGGTTGGCTTTCATCGGGTTGATCGTCTGGTTGATAATAACGCGGTTTAAAATCAAATTGTCGAATTTTCGGGCTTTTTAAAAACATAGAGTTTTCCTGATAATTCCTTTGCCGCACACAGAATTAAAATAAATAAAATGCACTAAAGAATCAAGCCTTTTTTATAAAATTGTTTTGGCAGAGCCGGATTTTTATTTAATTTACCTTAGCGATGTCGGAACAAATCTGAACGGTCGCTGTTTAACACTATAAAAACCCGAAGGGGTGTTCGCCAGTTGGCGAACTGAGAGCATACCCTATGAACCTGATCTGGATAATACCAGCGGAGGGATTCGGTGAAATCTCCAGCTCGTTTAATATTTAAACTATCCCTCTGAATACAATAGCTTCTTTTGCTCACAGACTATCGAAATCCTATGTATTTCGTTTCACCCTTTTCGGTAATATTCATATTCACAAAAATGTATCCACTGAGAAGGAGGAGGATTTTCGATGATATTCAAACTTAAAACATTTCTGCTCTATTTTTTCATTTTTTCACTCGCTGTTTTTTCATCAGCATTAGCCTATTCCGATATTATAATTTCCGGACGAGTGGTTGACCGAACAACTCAACAGCCGCTTGTTGGCGCCAACCTTGTTGTTGAAAACACTAATTATGGCGCTATTACTGACACCAGGGGTTCATTTTCAATTCAAATTCCCCACGGGAAATATGTAATCAGCGCCAGCTTCATTGGCTACGAGATCGCTAAAAAGGTCGCACGCCCAACGGAAACAGACACATTATCAATTAATTTCCAACTACGACCCACAATCTTGCCGGGTCAGGAAGTGACGATCACCGCGACCCGCGCCAAAGAGCGGGCAACCCCGGTCGCCTTTGTGGATTTGCCGCGCCAGGAAATATCCGAAAGCTATTGGGCGCAGGACATTCCGGCATTGCTGTCCGAAGTACCTGGAATTTACGCCTATTCCGACGCCGGCAATGGTATAGGCTACAGCTATCTCAAAATTCGGGGATTTGATCAGAAACGTGTTGCAGTCATGATTAATGGTATCCCATTAAACGACCCTGAAGATCATCAGGTTTATTGGGTGGACATGCCCGACCTGCTGGCGTCGGTCCACGATATTCAAATTCAACGCGGCGTCGGCAGCTCGATCTACGGCGCCTCTTCATTTGGCGGAACTGTCAACATCCAGACCAGCGAGCTGAATTTGCCGCGCCAGATCAATGTTTCGACCGGTGCAGGAAGTTACCGCACCCAGAAATATTCTTTTAACCTGCATTCGGCCCTGATTGATAATCAATACGCATTTTCAGCCCGATTTTCAAAAATTCTGTCCGACTGCTACCGCGACAATTCCGCAGTTGATAAGTGGGCTTATTTTTTGAGCGCTGCAAAATATACGCTGAACACGAGCACGATTATAAATATCTACGGCGGTCCCGAACTGACCCACGCCTCCTGGGAAGCCTCTCCTCAAAGTGAATTGAAAAAAAATCACCGGCATAATCCGATCGATTATCAAAACTCAATTGATAACTTTAACCAACCTCATTATGAATTACACCACCGCTGGCGGCTTTCAGAAAATCTCAGCTGGAATAATACGCTCTATTATATTCATGGCAAGGGCTATTACGAATCTTTCAAATCGAATAAAAAACTGTTCGATTTTGGAATGCAACCCTATTATTTGCCCGACTCAACACTGATAAATCGCACCGATCTGGTACGCCAAAAATGGGTGGAGAAAAACCAGTACGGCGTCATTTCCCGGATGGATTGGGATCATCAAAAAGGCACATTGACATTCGGCGTTGATGGTTATCTATTTGACAGCGACCACTGGGGCAGCGTGGTCTGGGCAGCGCAACTACCGCCCGGAGTGTCGCCGAACGATCGCTATTACAGATACACCGGTGATAAAAAAATGTTCACTTTCTTTGCGCACGAGCTTTACCAGTTGAAACCTCAGCTTTCACTAATGGCTGATTTTAATATTCAGTTAAAGGGTTATAATTTCCAGCAACACGAGCAGGGAAATTTTAAGGGCGTCAACCAACACGCTTATAATGTACGCTACCAATTCGTCAGCCCGCGAGTCGGACTTAACTATAATTTTTCACCATCCTGGAATGGCTTTATAAACTTCTCAATGGCGCATCGCGAACCAACCGACGACGATCTGTTTGATGTCTGGTTGGGACCCGACGATATCGGCGCTGCGCCACTATTTGGTAGCGCCGACTCTGTCAAGTCAACAAGCGGCGAGGTGAAATATCTAAAATGGAGTGATCCGCTGACCAAAGCTGAAAAATTGTTGGATTTCGAGCTGGGACTCGGCTATCAAAGCCAACGCTTTAAATTAAAACTGAACAGCTACTGGATGGATTTTCAAAACGAAATCGTTCCCTACAGTCAGGTGGATAAAGATGGTTTCCCAATAAAGGGAAATGCCGATCATACCATCCACCGGGGAATCGAAGGATCTTTTGGGCTTCAATTGTCAAAACAACTTCAATTGTCCGGCGCTTTCGCGATGAGTCAGAATTATTTCCAAAAATTTACTCAATACGAATCCATCTATGATGATGATTGGAATTTTGTCGGGAGCCGAAGCGTTAATTATAGCGGTAAAGCAATTGCTGGTTTTCCAGACCGAATGGCAAATCTGAAACTACGCTTTGAATCCGGCATCTTCACCAGCCACCTGGTGCTACAGCACATCGGAAGACAATATCTGGACAACAATGAAATGAAAGAGCGTTCGATTTCGCCCCACAGCTTGCTCAACTTCTATGTTTCATGTCAGCTAAAAGAAATCATCGGCTTGAACGGAATTAAGCTGAGTCTTTGGGTCAATAACCTGTTGGATGTCACTTACGAAACAGCCGGTTATTACGACAGTTGGTACGGTGAAAATTATCTCTGGCCTGGCGCATCGCGAAATTTCTTCATCGGAATGGAGACCAGTTTATAAGCTTCAAACTAATTACGAATTACGGAACAGCTCACCGTTTTCCGGCGCAGATAAAAAGGACAGGCGATGTTGAAATTGCACCCGTTGGATGTGGCGATCATATTCGGCTATTTTGTGTTTATCATCTTTATCGGAAGCAGGCTCTGGCGGAGGGAGAAGCATAGCGGCGTCAAATCTTATCTGTTGGCGGGCAGGCAGCTCAGCTTGCCCGCCTTTGTCGCTACATTGGTATCCACCTGGTACGGCGGCATTCTCGGTGTCGGTGAATACGCTTACAAATACGGCGTTTCAAATTGGTTGGTCTTTGGTGTGCCCTATTACCTTGCCGCCGCCATTTTTGCGATTTTCATCGCTCAAAAAGCCCGTGAACTGGAATTATACACCATCCCCCACCAGCTTGAAATCGCCTACGGAAAATATGTCTCCATTATTGGGGCATTTTTCGTTTTCGTGATGACGGTACCGGCGGCGTATATTTTGATGTTGGCGGTTTTAATGAAATACCTGTTTGGGTTACCCTTGTTTTGGGGGCTGGTAATCAGCGCCTTATTTTCAACCGGCTACGTTTTAATCGGCGGTTTCCGATCGGTCATTCGCACCGATGTGGTTCAATTCAGTTTGATGTTTTTAAGTTTTCTGATTTTGCTGCCGGTTGCCTATTTCAATTACGGCGGCGGCGATTTTCTTAAAACACAATTGCCCGCCAATCATCTCGTATGGCACGGAGGAATGGGCGCCCAATATATTGTCGTATGGTTTTTTATCGCGCTGGCAACCCTTATCGAACCGGGTTTTTACCAGCGCTGTTTTGCTGCGCAAACCAAAAAAATTGCGCAACGGGGTATTTTCATTTCCATCGCCTTTTGGATTTGTTTCGATTTTATGACCACTTTTACCGGGCTCTATGCGCGAGCAGTATTGCCACATTTAAGCGATCCGGTTACGTCATACCTGGCGTTGGGACACAAGCTATTACCTCCGGTAGTTTATGGACTTTTCCTGACCGGATTAATGGCGACAATCATGTCCACCATCGACTCTTACTCGTTTTTAGCTGCAATGACTTTTGGCAGGGATTTTCTGTGGCGAATTCAAAACAAGTCATCCCCAAAGTTGATCAAAAAATATACTCGAATCGGTTTATTGGTAAGCGGCGTATTAGCAATTGCGATCGCAATATCCGCACAATCGGTGGTGCGCATCTGGAAAAACCTCGGATCAATTGGCACCCCGGCGCTGATGATTCCGCTTTCGGTCAGTTTCTTCCCAAAATTGAAAATGCGGAAAAAATTCGCCCTGACCTCCATCATCATCAGCGCATTGATTTCCACCATCTGGGTTTTCTCCAAATCATTTAACTCGGGGAAATATCTGCTCGGCATCGAACCCATTTTCCCGGGGCTAGTTTTTTCGCTGACAATGCTGCTGCTGGACAAACTTTCACACCGCTTTTCCCGGCGCCAAAACAACGTCCGCGACCTTCACCAGTAAAATTATCACCCGACTAATCGAGGCGCTGCAAACCGAATTAACTTTTTCTTTTTCGCGGCGTCCGCTTTTGGCTGCCGCTTAATAAATTGATCACCGCGACAAAAATAGCCGCGCCAATGATCGACCAAATAACCGGCAAGCCTTGAAACACAAAAACTTCGCCGATTTTCAGTTCACGACTGAGCCAGGAACCGATGATCGCGCCGATGAGACCAATAGCAATGCTGGTTAAACAGCCTCTCGAGCTATAGCCGGCAATCGCCGAGCCGATACTGCCGATAACCGCAGCTACTAACAAGAGTATCAAAAACCCGAAAATTGTCATTTTTTCCCTCCGTTGGTTAATTTTTATCTTCTCACATTTTTATAAAAAAGGTTACTATTCAGCCAGTCTCAGTATCTTTTAAAAAGGACTGGTCGTCAATTGAACAATTTTTTCAATTGACAGAATGATTATAGACAGAATAATTATTTGTTATTTTTTTAAGATAACTCTAATTTACCAGCTAACAGATACATAGCGTGTTAGCAATTGCAAAATCATTATCTCAGAAATCGGGAATTTAGTTTTCGTTTTTTAGTTAATCTGCCATTAATTATTCTGCCTTTTAATAAAAGTTTGACTTCTGAACTACAGGTTTTTTCATAAAAAATATATTTTCATGGTCTGATTATGTGCTCGTTTTTAATTAAAACCACTTGATTAGCTATTTTTTTTCCATAAACAGAAAAAAAATATTGACATTCATTATAAATTTATTATATTATATGT
>DSAU01000456.1 GCA_011046315.1 bacterium | reverse complement strand
TCAACTTGATTCGATTGGTATTGATCTGGTAGGCGCGGAACAAATTGTGGGCTAGGCTTTGAATGTATTCGCCAAAGTTCACTTTTGTCAAATTCTTTGACCGGTACAATTTTTCGTGAACCAGCGCCATGGAACGAATGCGATACTGACTGTCTTGGAACATTTCCAGCAACTTTCCGTCCTGAATATAGCCCGATTGTAAATGCAACAGACTGGAAATCACCTGAAGATTATTTTTTACCCGGTGGTGAACCTCTTTGATCAATATTTCCTTATCTTTCAATGAAGCTTTCAATTTCTCTTCAGCATCTTTGAGATCGGTGATATCAGAAAACACCACCACACCCGCAATAATTTTTCCGTTGTCATCTTTCACCGGCGCAGCATTTGTCAGCATGAATCTGTTTTCACCATCGTCTCTTTTAATGATCACAGTTTCATTGTTGACAACCTCGCCTTTGCGGATCGCCCGGGATAGTGGAAGCTTTTCACTGTCGTATAATTTTCCATTCAGATGGTAAAATTGCCAATTTTCTGCATGAGCCTGATATGGAATTTCGGTGAGTGATTTTTCTGATTTTCCTCGAAGTGTAAGTGCATTGGAATTAGCAATACGAATTGTTGCGTCCGGTGCATCAGCGATAATTATACCGGCAGGCGTCTGCTCAATCGATGCCAATAAAAGCGCCTGAAGCTTAGCCAGTTCCTGTTGGGCTTTGACCTGTTCGGTAATGTCTTTGACAACCGTTACCACACGGACGACTTTATTCGCATCCAATACCGGAATTTTAAAGGTCTCGGTAGTTATATGCTGTTTGTTGATTGCCAGCGTATTGATGATTTTATGATTTTTTGCGCTACGAAATACATCAAGATATTCCTGCCGTACTTTATCCGAAAGAAATGGAAAAACATCAAACAAGTGTTTTCCGACAGCGTTCGGATCCAATCCTAACTTTTGATTCCATTGGTAAAATTTTTTGTTAAAAACCAGTACAGTAAATCCCTCATCAATCACATGAATCGCATCGGGCATGGAATCAATGGTGGTGCGATATTGAGCTTCTGATTCTTTTAATTGAAGCGTTCGCTTTTGAACCTGCCGCTCCAATAGCGCGGAATAACGGCGTTGAGAAATGTTTCGCCCCAGGCTGTATATAACCAATCCCAATATCAGAAAAGCGACCACCAAAAACCACCACCTGGTCCAAAGCGGTTTCTGGATATAAATGAGAGGCGATTGAATTTCGCGGCTCCAAAGACCGACATCATTTTTCGCCCTGACCAGAAGTTGGTAGGTTCCAGGTTTTAAATTAGTGTAACGCAGTTGCATCTCTGTAGGACCGGTTGCGGAAGACCAGTCTTTTTCATAGCCCTCAAGTTTATAATGATATGAAAGTTGTTTTTCATTAATAAATGAAATTGCTTTGAATTGAAAATCCAGATTGTTTTTGTTATGGCCGAGTCGGATTTCTTTTTTTTCAGTTGAATAGCTTTTATCATAAACGCTCAAGTCGCAAAATTGAATCAGCGGCGCTGCAATCTGTTTTTGAATAAAATCAAATTCTTCCTGATAGCAGGAAACGCCCTGATCGGTTCCGATCCAGATGTTGCCGAAGTAATCAACAATACCCGCCGAGCGATTGATCTCATTTCCCGACAATCCTTCGTTCACCGAATAATGGCGCAATTCTATTCCATCCCAGCAGTAAACACCGAAATTGGTGCCGAACCAGATTCGATACTGATTATCTTCAAAGATCAAATAGACCGGTCGGCGAATCTGCAGCTTATCAGCGCTGTATTCGGCGAGCGAATCATGGCTGATGGTATAAAGACCGGCTTTGGTTCCCACCCAGATCCGATCCTGACTGTCGACCAGATAAGCGCAAACATCATTGGCAGAAAAATTTGACTGACTGGCGAATTGTGACCATTTTCCATCCTGATAGATAAACAAGCCGGTCTCTAAGGTTGCAACCGCAAGCGCGTTATTCGGGCCCTGAAACAGTTTTCGATAATAGCGTTTTTCATCTCCAGGCGGACCCACAAAAACCGGCTTATTATCATCCAGCCGGTACAATCCTCTGCGGTCGTTCAATACCCACAATTTATCTGCATTGTCAATTAAAACCGACGTCGTCGGATTGTCGAACTGAAGAATTTTTTCATAACTTTCAAAAGGTTTGCCGCTTTTAAATTTTAGTAGTCCCAATTTCGAAGCCGCCAAAAAAATGTCGCCTTTCCGATCAACTGCAATATCCAGCACACGGGTGTCAGCGCCGATTTGTGAAAAAGAATCTGTCAACGGCAAGGGGAAGCTGGAACGATCATCAAAAAATGTGACACCGTTCTTATGACCGAAGATCATTTTACCGGGCTGATATTCAGCGATCGAAGCCACTTCATTTTCTAACAGGTTGTGCCTTTTTCGATACTTTTTAAATTGCATGCTGACAATTTTGCTCACTCCTTTGAGACTGCTCACCCAGACATTTTTTTCCCGGTCGAGAAAAAAATCGGTCACACCATCTGAAATGAGTCCGGAGTTCTGGTTCAGCAATTCAATATGTTTGCTTTGGGGGTGACAATAGTATAATTCATTCAGATTCCCGATATAAAGCCCGCCAAAGTCGTCCACTAACATTCTCACATGATTTTTACCGATCGTTATCCATTTTGTAATATCGGTCAACCAGGGAGTAAATTTGTCATTGACAATCGCGCCGATCCAATCTTTGCCAACCAGCCAGACCTCGTTATTTTGGTTGGTAATTTTTGAAGATTTCTTCAGCTCTATTCCACAAATATTTCTCCCCGGCAAATTCAGCCGATCAACCAGCGAATTGTCAATACGATCACCTTCAATCACCGAAATGCCGTTCTCGGTTGCCACCCAGAGTTGGTTGTTAAAGGCAATCACCCCTTTTACCCGGTCGTGAAGCAAACCGTTTTCAGTCCGCCAATTTTTCCAGTTTTCGCCGTCGTAAACAAACAGACCGTTATCACCTGTCCCAAATACAAAATATCGCTGCTGGTTAAAATAAAATATTTTAAACAGAGCAAGCTCATCATTGGGCAATTTAAAGCCTGGACCTCTGATGGTCTCCCAGCGTTCTCCAGTGAAATATGATATGTTGGCGAACTGCCGGTTGTTTACCGACCAAATTGTACCGTCGCGGTCCACAGCTACTCCCAACTGAACTGATGAGCTCAAACCATCACCAACCGAATAAGATTTCCATTTTGAACCGTCGTACACTGAGATGCCCGCTCGCGTCGCAAACCACATCTGCCCCAGATGATCCTGACACAGGTCATAGACCATCGAATTCGCCAGTCCGTTAGCCTCGCTGTAAGTATGAACCAGATAACTTTGCCCGTTTATTTGACAAAAGGAAAGCAAAGCAATCAATGAGGCCCAAACAACTATCCGCGTCTGAAGTGCCATATTACCTCTCTTTTTTAATAAAATTCAATTCAAACTCAGTGCCTCCATCGCCGCGTATTTCCATCTTGCCCTGCAATTGATCTGCCAGTGTATTGACAAGCTGCAACCCCAATGTTTTTTTGTTCTCAGTTTTCAAATATTTGTCCAGTCCGATCCCATTATCTTTAACGATCAGGGTGCAAACGCCTTCCGGATTTAAAGTAAAATCGATGCAAACCTGGCCTTTTTTCATTTTTGGAAAAGCGTATTTTAACGAATTTGAGACCAGTTCATTGATGATCAATCCGCAGGGAATGGCTTCATCAACATCCAGCGTTACTTCATCGACTTTGGTTATCAATTGAATTCTACCCGGATCAACATTGTAGGTACGAAACAGGTATCTTGCCAAATCCTGGATGTATTGTTTTAAATTAATATTGGCTAAATTTTCAGATTGATACAGCTTTTCATGCACCAACGACATGGACCTGACCCGGTTCTGGCTCTCCCGGAATAGCACCATTATATCTTGATCGGTCACGTGTTTGGATTGCAAATAGAGCAAAGAGGAAATCACTTGCAAATTATTTTTCACCCGGTGGTGAATTTCTTTCAGCAGGACAGTTTTCTCCTCAAGTGACACCTTTATTCTTTCCTCGGCCTGTTTACGCTCGATAGACAGTCCAATTTGGTGAGACGCAAATTTCAATATTTCCAGCTCTTCTTCACCGTAAGCGTATTCATCCTGGTAACTCTGGACGACCACGGCGCCGATCTTCTGATTGCTGGCGCGTAGCGGTACGCCGAGCCAGACTTTGCACATGGTGCCGACAGGCTTGATTTCGCCAGTTTCGATCAGTTTTTCGATCTCGTGTTGTTTAAGCAGCAGCGGTTTGTTTTTTTTGATGACATGAGCCGTTAATGTTTTTGCTGCGGGAAAGGTTTTGAATTCATCGTATTCATCGCGGAAAAACGGAGACCTGATCAGATCAGTTTTGGCGTCGTACAGGGCGATAAAAAAATTATTGGTATCCAAAACCAGGCTGAGTTCCTTTCGGATAATCTCGAACAATTCATTCAAATCACTGGAAGTGAACACTGCGTTGCTGATTCGGTAAAGCAATTCCTGCACTGTTTCAGCCCGTTTACGATAACGGATGTCGCGAAAGACAACCTGAGAGGCTGGTTTGCCCTTAAAAATAACGTTGGCAGCAGCGACTTCCACGTCAACGGTCTTGCCGTCGGAGCGGATAAATTTCTCTTCAATAAGCGGCGCTGACTTTTGTTGATAAACCTGTTCGATCCTCTCTGTAACTATTTCAAGATATTGTGGATGCACAAAATCTCTAAAGTCCCTGCCGATATATTCATCTGCCGATTGTGCGCCCAGTATTTTCGCGGCTTCGCTGTTGGCGTAAACGATTTTCCCTTCGCTATGGACCGCGATGGCAATCGGAGAATTTTCCGCCAGATTGCGGTAGCGTTCCTCGCTTTCGCGCAGCGCCTCCTCTGCCTTTTTACGCTCGGTAATGTCCAGAACTTGCGTTAAAAAATATACCGGCGCCCCGTCACCGTCTTTGATTAAACTCATCCGCAAAATCACATAAACCACTCTTCCGTCTCTTTTGATAAACCGTTTCTCAAGTTCGAATCGTTGAATTTCACCAGACAATAGCTTTTGATGCAATTGTAAATTTTCTTCCACGTCATAGGGATGGGTTAATTCGATAAATTTCATTCGCTGGAGCTCTTTGATAGAATAGCCCAGGGTTTCGCAAAAGGCGCTATTGGCTTTCAAAATCTGGTAATCCAACCCTACCGTGGCAATGCCGATGGGCGCATGTTCAAAAACCATCCGAAATTGCTGCTCACTCTCCTGCAGCGCTTTCTCCATTTTACACTGCTCGGTGATGTCTTTAACCGCCACATACACCAATTTTCTGCCGTGGACATCGATCGGTCCGGAAAAGGTTTCGACATCCCGGATTTCGCCGGAGGCGAGACAATGTTTAAATTCAAACAAGTTTTTGTTCTCTCTTCTCCCAGCCGCCATTTTTTTGCGCACCACCCTGGCAGGAAGCGTATTTAAATCCATTATCGTCATGTTGAGCAAATCAGCTTTGGAATATCCATAGTAGCGGAGCGCTGCTTCATTGGCATCCACAATTTTCAAATCCGAGTCATTGACATCCAGCAACAGAATCACCGCCTGATTTTTTTCAAACAACGCATGGAAAATGGCTTCGCTTTCTTTAATGGCTCGCTCGCCATTTTTTCGCTCGGTAATATCTTCAAACGATCCCATCAAGAGTGATGGCGCCCCGTTTTCATCGCGGATTAATGTGGCTGCAACCTGGACTTCAAAGGTTTTGCCGTCCTTCCGCTTTGCTGTCAATTCGCCGTTCCATCTGCCATTGGTTAATATTTGTTTGAAGGCATGTTTTGCTTTTTTTCTGTCATGCCAAAAATCAATCCCATTTTTACCGACCACCTCCGAATCATTTTTAAAGCCCCACATATTGAGCATGGCGCGATTGACATAGGTAAGCCTGCCGCGGAAATCTTCGAGCCCGATGCCGGTCAACGATGATTCGAAGGCGACATCTTTAATGCGCAGTTCTCTTTCCGCCGCTTTTCTCTCAGTAATATCCGTGGTGGACACGAGTACCCGCGCCAATGATTCTTCATAACCGGGCATTACTGATAATTTGAATAAAACGTATCGAACATCACCGCTGAGGGTCTTGGTGAGAATTTCATTCTCAAAGAAAAGCTCGCCCGCTGCCAGGCTGATAATCTCTTGTTTTAGCGTATGGTAGGTCTTTTGTTCAAATACCAGTTTAGGGTTTTGAATAATGGTCTCTTTTTCGGAAATGCCATAAAGCTTCAGGGTTTCTTTACTGACATCGATTATTTTTAACTGATCCAGACATTTTCGGATCACATCCGGATGGCTATCAAAATAGGCGTTAAAATCATCAACGCCCTCTGCTTTCAAATCATCGATAAATTTTTTGATTGCGGATAAATCCTCCACCCACAGCGGGGTCGGCGATTCTTCAAACAATCCATAATAACGCGCTTCACTCTCTTGCAATTTTTTTTCGATCTGCCTCTTCTTGCTGCGTTCTTTTGCCTCGTGCAGTTCTCTTTCAATGGAGGGAAGCAACCGAACCAGCTTGCTTTTCATCACATAATCCTGAGCGCCGCCTTTCATCGCTTCGACTGCGAACTCCTCGCCGACTGCAGCGGAAATCATGATCACCGGTAAATCAACATCACTCTGTTTTACCATTCTGAGCGCGTCCATCCCGTTAAAATCGGGAAGTTTATAATCGGCAATTACAATGTCCCATATATCCTTCTGTAATGCTTTATCCATTTCATCTGCGGTGGTAACTACTTGCAGATAAGGCACATATCCTCCCAGTTCTAATTCTCGCTTGATAAGCTGAGCGTCATCAGCAGAATCTTCGACCAGCAAAACATTCAGTGTTTTTGACATTCTGTGCTCCTGTTTTCACCCGAAAAAAAATATGTCCCTAATTAGTAAAAAAAATAATAATAATCAACAAATTATTCAGTTTCCGATATTGCCTGGTTATTTAGCGCAGCATCGATAGCAAACCGAAGTTCATCTTCGGAGAACGGTTTTAACAGATATATTAATGGATCTGAAATCGTTTTTGCTTTCTCGATAGTATTTTCATCGGCGTAGGCTGTTAAATAAATAATTGGCGTTTGTTGTTCGGCTCGAATCCGGCGCGCGGTTTCGATACCGTCTATCTTTCCTTTCAACCCAATATCCATAAAAATCAAAACCGGCTCCAATTCCCGAGCCTGCAACAGCGCTTTTTCCCCGCTTGACACAATTATAGAATCGTAGAACCCCAAATTTTCCAACCTTTCAACGATTTCCAAAGCAATGATACGTTCATCCTCAACAACCAGAACTCTGCCGCTGTTCATTAATTTACTCCCAGATTATAAATTCCTTCAAAGCCATTAAAAGCCAAAATAATTCCCATAATTTCGCGCGCAATCCAGCATCATGATGTTTTCTCATTGTTGTGTAGGGTAAAATAGAATGTTGCTCCCTGATTGAGCTGTCCCTCTGCCCAGATTTTCCCGCCGTGGCGATGAATAATACGCTGAACAGTCGCCAGCCCAATACCATTTCCAGGAAAATCTTTTTCCGAATGCAATCGCTGAAATGGTGAAAACAGTTTATTACTGTGCTGTTTATCAAATCCAGCGCCATTATCCCTGATAAAAACAACCTGATCCGGACCTCCATTCAACAAGCCTATCTCTATTTTTGCTTGATTTGTTTTTTGGGTAAATTTCCAGGCGTTGTTTATCAGGTTTTCGAGCGCCAATCGTAACAGCCCCAGATCACCATTCACCTTGACGCCGTCCTTTATCGCGAATTGAACCTGTCTTTGGGGGTCACTTTCCTGGAGCGAATCAGTGATCTGTTTTGCCAGCGAAGACAGATCAACTTCAGTACGCTTCATCACACTCCGAGTCACCCGTGACAATAACAGCAGATCATCAATCAGTTGAGACATTTGTAAAACAGACGATCGAATTCTCTGTAAATAATGTCTTGCTTCATCATCGATTTTATCGGAAAAATTATCAATCAGCAGTTGGGAAAAACCATCGATCCGGACCAGCGGCGCCCTTAAATCGTGGGAAACCGAATAAGAAAACGATTCCAACTCCTTGTTGGCTACCGCCAATTGGGCAGTTCGGACAGCGACCCGCTGTTCAAGCTCTTGGTTTAATTTGAACGTTTCTTGTTCGGCTAATTTTCGTCGCGTAATATCTCTGATGGATTGAATCACGCCGATGACCTTTCCGTCGGAGTTTTTCAACGGATAAGAAACCATATCGTACCATCTTACATTTTCAGAATCGTGAACAACGCTGAAATCTTCCCGGTAAATCTGGCCGGATTTCAGTGTTTGCGAACAGTCACATTCCGAGCAACAGCTTTCACTATTCCGAAAAATCTGGTAGCATTTTTTCCCATTGATCATTTTATCCGCACTGAAAGTTTTTCTTATCCATGAATTAACTTTCAGAATATTCAAATGGTTATCGAGTACGCAAATCCCCTCCTGTACGGTATTGAAAACTTCTTGAAGGAAACGCTCATTTAGTTTCATCTCATTCTCAAGCAAAAGTTGATCATTCAGGGCCTGAGCGTACCTGGTTTCATTCCAAACAGCAGAAATCAATGGACTGATATCCTTTTTTGAGATAAATCCCGTTGCGCCTTTTATCAGCGCATCCAATAAAATAGCTTCGTTGATGGAGTCGGATAAAAAAATGATCGGACGATCAATTCGCAACCGCTGCATGAGTTCGAGCGCATAGAATCCGCCAATGTCAGATAGATCATGATCCACAATGATCACATCCCAGCGCTCACGACGGATCACATATTTGAAGTCCTGGCGGTCTTTAACGCAGGTGAAATTTAGCGAAAAACCAGCGCGTTTCAATCTGGTGATAATTTGGTGCGTGATTTCTGCTGAATTGGCTGCAATTAAAACACGTAGCGTTTTCCCCATGGTGTGTTCCTTTCAACTTGCGGGACGACGCCTTTTCCCCCAGAAAGACGCAGAAGCAACTGACGAAAATCACTTCTCAACCCATTCATCATTGGGACAGATTGTCACCGCGCAGTTTGTTCGGTCAACACTGCACTTAATGCTTTCATTTTGAAATTCGACCATTGCAAAATGTATCGCATTTGTTCAAATCTGTCAAACTCAATTCTAACAGCGCATATCATTTAAGTAACAGAAAATTGGTGCGGCAGGTCTCGGTGCTTTTATGCAACTGTTTTATATAAACTTAAATCATCTTAAAAATCGCCTCAGGTTTCTTCTGGTCGCTACCATTTTAAAATTTTTAACCGCTGAAACCAGATTTAATTATTTAGTCTTTTTATCCGCAAAAAACATTCCATAATGAATCAATGTTGGGCGTTGATAACTGCAATGGTCTCTTTTTCTGCAAGCCGATGCGCCAATGTTTGAGCTAAAAAAAAATCACAAAAATCGCAGCTGGGAAACATTCAACGTTACAGCGCCAAATTCTTCTTCGACCCTGCCTTTGAGCACATAAGGCCGGGAAAGGCTGAGCATGTAGCAAAATTTGCGGTAAGTTTCAGGGAAAAAGATTGTTTCGTAAATTGCGGTGGTGTCTTCAAAACTGATAAACTCCATCAATTCATTTTTCTTGGTGCGGGTCATTTTTCGGGTGACCAACCAGCCGATTGTGGTGACGATTTTGCCGACGTAGTTCTGCAAATTCTGTCCCGGCACGTAAGTTAATTTTGTGATTCGATCCTGGTATAATGTCAGCGGATGTCGGCTGATCAAAAAGCCCAGGGTTTCGGTTTCATGTTGAAGTTGGGTGTTGAGGTCATAATTTTTGGCGCGCGGCAGTGACGCCGGGGTTTCATCAAACAGCGAAAGAGTAGCGTTATTCTTTTTTAGCTGACGGTTATGGCAAAACAGCATCCGCCACATCAATTCCGGACGGCTGCGTCCGGGTTCAATTTCATCAAACACGCCGCCTTTGATGAGGATTTTGATGTCATTGGGATCAATTTTGCTTCGTTTCAAAAAATTATCAAAGGAACGGAACCGACCGTTTTGATCGCGTTCAGCGAGAATATGTTCGATGGCTTTGCGCTGAATGTTTTTGAGCTGCATAAAGCCGACGCGCAACTGACGATCTTTAGCGGTGTAATGCCATTGACTGTGATTAATTTCCGGCAATAGTACCGTCAGTCCCATGCGCCGGGCTTCGGAAATATAAGCGAAAGTGGAATAATACCCCCCCTGATTGCTGATCACAGCAGCGATAAATTCCGCCGGATAGTGGGCGCGCAGGTAACAGGATTTGTACGACACCATGGCGAACGACGCCGAATGGGGCTTGCAAAAACTGTAGCCGGAAAAGCTCAAAATCATGTCCCAGATACGTTCAATGGTCTTCGACTCGACGCCTTTGCGCCGCGCGCCGGCAAAAAATTTCGACCGAAAGTCCAGCATTTTTCTACCAATTCGTTTTTTGGAGAGTATGCGTCGCAAATCGTCAGCCTCGGCCGGATCAAATCCTGCCAGCGCCATGGCAACTTTGGAAACATCTTCCTGATACACCATAATCCCAAACGTTTCTTGCAGAATTTCGTCCAACAGCGGATGCAACGGTTGATAGGGCGCGCCGTGCAGCCGTTTTAAATATTCGACAATATAATCATTTGCCGCCGGACGAATAATGGAGCTATGAATCACCAGATGATCAAAATCCCCGGTGCGCGCTTTCTTTTGCAACAGCCGCATCGCCGGCGATTCGACATAAAACACACCAATGGTATCGCCGTTGCGGATCAATTGCTGAGTCCGCGCATCGTCAAGCGGGTTCCAGAGTTCATAGCGGATATCCACATCATAATTGCGCTTAATCGCTGCCAGGGCATCACGGATCACCGCCAGCGACCGATTTCCCAGCAGATCAATCTTCACCAGTCCGGCATCCTCAGACTGGTCTTTTTCCCACTGGACAATGTTCACCCCTTTGGGCGCCGGTTCAGTGGCAACATATTGGTTGATCGGTTTTGGCGTAATCACCACCCCGCCACAATGCACTGACAAATTGCGCGGGCAGCCCTGAAGTTTTTCTGCCAGCGTCAAAATTTCACGCCACGACCTGTCAAATTCATCATGTTGGTAAGCCGGATTATTGTCAATCAAATCCCGAACCCTGTCCGCGCGGTAAAATTCTGACAGTTTCCGGGTGACGCTATTGATCTCGTTTTCGGGCAACCCATATACTTTGGCAACCTCGCGTACCGCAGCCCGGGCTTTAAATCCAACATGATTGGCGATCATAGCGGTATGCTGCATTCCATATTTTTCAAATACATAATCCAAAACAGCATCCCGTTCGTCCCAGGGAAAATCCACGTCAATGTCAGGCGGGTCTTTTCTGCCGCTGTTCAAAAATCGTTCGAAAAACAGATTGTGCGCAATCGGATCAACGTGGGTGATTTCCAGACAATAGGACACAATACTGGCGGCTGCTGAACCACGGCCACAGGTGCGTCTCGACTGCTGAACAATATCCTGAACCACCAAAAAGTAGGGCGCAAACCCCTTATCCCGAATAATTTGCAGCTCATACTCGAGCCGTTTTTTCACCGCCTCGCTAACTGCGCCGTAACGTTTTCGCGCGCCCTGGTAGCAGCGTTGCTTCAACAGTTCAAAAGCGCTTCCATTGTCAGTGCCGCTAAAAGTTGGAAAAACCGGATCGCCCAGATCAAGGTTGCTCAGGCAACGATCAGCTATTTCCCGGGTGTTTGATAGAGCCGCCGGACAATCGGGAAAAGCCCCGGCCATCTGGGCCGCTGTCTTCAGCCAACTGTCGGGCGAGGCCAGTTCTGCCGGAGCCAGCCGGGAAAGCGCCACGTTACAATCAATCGCCCGCAACAGCCGATGCAGCGCAAAATCTTCGGGATTGATAAAATGAACGTTGTTGGTCGCTACCGGGGGAATAGCGCTTTTGCGCGCATAATTGAGCAAAGACAGCCGTCGCGGTCCGGGCAAAACCTCAACGAATAGATTGTTTTCCGGCAGGTTGGAGCGCAGTGAATTCAACAGCGATATATGCTCGGTCAGCACAATGAGACCTTCCTGGTAGCGTATCAACTCCTCAGATAACGAAAAATTGGTATCCTGATGACGATGCGAAATAATGCGACATAAATTGCCGTAGCCCTTCCGGCTTTCAACCAGCAATAATGCCCGCAGCCCAGCGGAAACAAGTTCCGCGCCGATTATCGATTTGACGCCGATTTCTCTGGCGATTTGCAAAAACCAGATCAGCCCGTAAATTCCGTTGGTATCGGTCAGCGCCAGCGCATCCATGCCCCGTTTTTTGGCGGCAAGGCATAAGTCTTCAATCGCATTCGCGCCCCGGCAAAAAGAGTAATGGCTGTGAACATTGAGATGGACAAACATCGCTGACGACCTCTTGAAAATGAAACAAATTTTGTAATAGTTCAGCACTATTAACTAATAATGTCATTCCGGCATGTTTTTAGCCGGAATCTCCTGAAT
>DSAU01000101.1 GCA_011046315.1 bacterium | reverse complement strand
TTTTACAATATTTCGGAATCAATGATATTGCTGAACTGCCGAAACCGAAAGAAATTGAAGAACTGTTGGGCAGCGCTCAGGAGGAGTTTCCGTTTGGTGATTTTGAGCTGGATCAGCAGATATTCCGGCAAATATCCATTATCGATGATTCGGATGCGAGCGATGGTAGCGATCCATCGACTGAGGCAAACGCCGTTGAAAACGATGATGAAAAGACTTAATAAATACCTGGCAGAATGTGGAGTTGATTCCCGGCGAAAATGTGATCTGATAATTAAATCCGGCAGGGTCAGTGTTAACGGAAAAAATGTTGATCAACCAGGAATAATCATCAATGAAATTAATGATGTTGTAACCATCGACGGTGATCCAATCAGTCGATCGGAGGATTTATTTTATGTATTGTTGAACAAACCTCGCGGCTATGTAACCACGGTGCGCGACGAGTTGAATCGAAAAACAGTGATGGATTTGATTCCTATTAATGCACGGATTTTTCCGGTGGGGAGGCTTGATAAAAACACCACCGGGACGCTGTTATTGACCAATGACGGAGATTTGGCTTATCGGCTCACTCATCCGCGGTTTGAGATTGAGAAAACCTATCAGGCGTTGCTTTTTAAGCAGATAGACGAGAAAGATTTAAAGAAAATTCAAACGGGGATCATGCTGGAAGACGGGATGGCAAGGGCGGATCGGGTAAAGGTCGTCGGAATGCGAGCTCGCAAAGTTGAATTAACCATTAAAGAAGGGCGCAAACGGGAAGTGAGAAGAATGTTCGAGGCGCTCGGATATTGGGTCAAGCAATTGCATCGGACAAAATTTGCATTTCTGGAAGTATCGGATCTGGAGCCGGGTCAGTGGAGGCGCCTGAGTAAGCCTGAAGTTCTAAAGTTAAAATTATTGTTGAATCGTGACCGATAAAGAACATGTTGACATCATTGCCATTGATGGACCTGCTGGATCCGGAAAGAGCACCACAGCAAGGTTGGTCGCCAGAAAAATCGGATTTACCTATCTTGATACCGGGGCAATGTATCGGGCGTTTGCTCTGAAAGCGCACCAACATGGCGTTAAGCCTGAGGATGCGACAAGGCTCAATGAACTGATACGCGAAACCGATATTCGTCTTCTGACTAAAAATGAAAGATTGCGGGTGCTGCTTGACGGCGAAGATGTGACTCGGGAAATCCGAACTGAAAACATTTCCCGGTTGGTGGCAACTGTGGCGGCGCAACCATCGGTGCGACTTTGGATGGTTTCGTTGCAGCGCAAGATCGCCTGTTGTGGCGGAATAGTGGCTGAGGGACGGGATATTGGCACGGTGGTGTTTCCCAATGCGCGGCTCAAAATTTATCTCAAAGCTTCATTAGAAACACGCGCCAAAAGAAGATTAGGCGATTTTCAAAAACAAAATGAAAAGACTGAATTGCAAAGAATTGTGCGGGAAATTGACCGACGGGACAAATTTGATAGTAATCGGAAAAACAGTCCGCTGATCAAAGCCGCTGACGCCATTGAAATTGATACAACAAACTTGAGCATTGAAGAGCAGGTGAACCTGATTGTTGAGCATTGGCAGAAGAGAAAAATGCAGAAATGAAAATTAATATTGACGCCTACGCCGGATTTTGTCCGGGAGTTCGCAAAGCCATTCAGCTTGCCGAGCAACAAATTAAAGCCGGCAAAAAAGTTGCGGCGCTGGGTTCTTTGATTCATAATGAGCGGGAGTTGGAGCGGCTCAGGCAATTGGGATTAAACCAGATTGACCAGGACCAGTTTGAAAAGGGAAAAGCTACCAGTGGTTCATTGAATGAAACTTTATTGTTGATTCGCGCCCATGGTATTTCACCGCAGCTTTCCGAGCAAATTAAGACACAAAATATCAACTGTCTCGATGCAACCTGCTCCCTGGTGACGCGCTCTCAAAAGTTGATCCAACAATATTGTGAGCAGGGCTTTGAAATTGTCATTGTCGGTAAAAAAGACCATCCTGAAGTAAAAGCGCTCCAGGGGTATTGTCAAGACCGGGTGTTGGTGGTGTTTTACCGGGGAGATGAGAGAAAAATTCTGCAAAAAGAAAAAGTACTATTGATTGCGCAAACCACGATAGAGGAGGATCGATTTAATTACTTCACAAAAAAAATAATGAAAGGAGTTGATGAGCTTGTTGTAAAAAATACGATCTGCCCGATTGTAAAAAACAGGCAACAGCAGGTCGTAAATTTCTCGAAACAGAATGATGTTGTTGTGTTCGTGGCGAGTCGAAACAGCTCTAATTCTAAAATTTTATTTGAGCTGTGTCGTAAAAGCAATCCGCGTTGTCATTTTGTTTCATCCATCGCTGAAATTAATCGCGAATGGTTTTCCGAAGCAAACAGTATCGGATTGACAGGTGGGGCATCAACGCCCGTCTGGCAATTGCTCGAATTTAAAAAACTAATTGAACATGAACTTAACCTTTAACCTATTAACTTCGTTTTAGGAGGTATTTTTAAATGGTAGATTTAAAAGACGATCAATCCCAGCTTTTTGAAAATGGGATTGACGAACAGCAAAATTTTGAGGGAGGAGGTGATTTAAAATTAGGTCAAGAAACCAACTCAACGAACATTCAAAAAACTGCCGGTAAAGTAGTGAAGTTGGAGGAGCTGACTGAAGAGCAAGAATATTCTGACTCGGAAATTAATGAACTCCAAAAACTTTACGAAAACACCATCAATTCATTTGTTGAGGGTGAACTGGTAGTCGGGACGATATTAGCAATTAGCGATAAAGAAGTGACCGTGGATATTGGCTTCAAATCCGAGGGCACGATTCCGATCGAGGAGTTTTCCAAACCGGATCAATTAAAGGTCGGTGACGACATCGAGGTTTTTTTAGAAAGCATCGAAGATGTTGACGGCCAACTGGTGCTATCGCGTAAAAAGGTTGATTTTATTCACAGTTGGGAAAAAATTGTCAGCTCTTATGAAAACGGTGATATTTTGGAGGGGCGTTGTGTTCGTCGGATCAAAGGCGGTATTGTGGTTGATCTGGACGGCATCGATGCCTTTTTACCCGGCTCCCAGATCGATGTCAAACCTATTCGGGATTTTGATTCGTTCATCGGACAAAATATAGACTTAAAGGTCGTCAAAGTCAATCAACTGCGCAAGAACATTGTGGTTTCGCATCGCGTGCTCGTAGAAGAAGAGATGAAAGAGCAGCGCGAAAAGATTCTGGAAAATCTTGAAAAAGGTCAGATTCTTGAGGGCAGCGTTAAAAACATCACTGATTTTGGTGTTTTTATCGATCTTGGCGGCGTCGATGGATTGCTTCACATCAATGATCTATGCTGGGGAAGAATCAGCCACCCATCTGAAATTGTGGCGCTGGACGAAGTGCTCAAGGTCATGGTGTTGGATTTTAACGATGAGAAAAACCGGATTTCGCTGGGATTGAAGCAACTGCAACCCCATCCGTGGGAGAATGTCGCTGAAAAATATCCGGTGGGAACGGTCGTTAAGGGCAAGGTTGTCAATATTTCAGATTACGGAGCGTTTGTAGAGCTGGAAAAAGGTGTCGAGGGATTGATTCACATTTCTGAAATGTCGTGGACCCAACACATCAAACATCCGTCCAAGATGCTCGCCGTGGGGGAGCAGGTCGAGACCAAGATTCTTAATATTGATCCGGAGGATAAAAAGATATCTCTCGGGTTGAAACAGTTAGAGCCTGATCCCTGGGATACGTTAGGAGATAAGTATCCGGTTGGTTCCCAACACGAAGGCAAGGTGCGCAATTTAACCAACTTTGGCGCATTCATCGAGTTGGAAGAGGGAATTGACGGATTGATCCATATTTCTGACCTTTCCTGGACCAAGAAGATTCGCCATCCGGGTGAAGTCCTGAAAAAAGGCGATACAATCGAAGTTGTGGTGCTGAATGTTGATCGGCAAAATCGGCGCATATCTTTGGGATATAAACAGACCAAAGAAAATCCCTGGGATAATCTGGAAGATAATTACCAACCAGGTACCCTTACCAGAGGGAAAATTGTCCGATTGATCGAGAAAGGCGTCATAGCAGAGCTACCTGATTCGGTTGATGGTTTTGTGCCCCTTTCACATTTGATAAAGCCAAACATCAAAAAACCGTCAGATGCCTATAAAGTGGATGATGAGCTCGAACTGTGCGTGCTTGAATTTAATAAAGAGGCAAAAAAGATTGTATTGTCTGAAAACATCGAATATGCTCAAAGTCTGATTCAACAGAAAACGACCGATAGTAAGACGTTAGAATTGGATGAGATTGAAGATTTGTTTTTTGATGATGAAGCTGAAGAGTTTCGCGCCGGGGAAAAACCGGAAAAAATAACCGAGGATCATCCAAAGGCTGAGGCGCCGCAGGCTGAAACAGTTGAGATAGCCGAAGATGCAAAATCCGAATCTGCTGAAACCGAGAAACCACCGGTAGCAGAAAAGGTAGCGGAAGCAGAAGCTGAAATAAAGAAAGAGCCAGCGGCAGAAAAAGAAGTTGGCGCCGATGAGACATCACTACTGGAAAAAGAGCCGAAAGCAGAGAAGCTGACTGAAGCCGAAAAACAACCTGTGGCAGAACAAACCATTGTTGCAGATGATGAATTGGCAACAGAGAAAGCTCCAGCAGTTGAGGCAGAACCGGAAAAGGAAAAGGCAAAGGCGAAGGCAACAAAGAAGAAGACCGCCTCAAAAGCCAAATCGACAAAAGCGAAGTCAACAACGCCCAAGGCAAGGAAGGCGAGTGTTAAAGCGGCCGATGCGGAGAAACAGGATGCTTCGGCAACATCCGAGGATCATTCCAATAATTCTGCTACTGAAGATGAAAAGAGCGAGTAGCGTGCGGCTGATATTCTATCGCGATTTATTGTTGAACCAATAATGTAAAGTAACAAAAATACAAAACCTTCTGCCGGTTGTGTGAGTTAACTTGGCAGAGGGTTTTTTATTGTGAGAAGAGTTTCACGCAGATTTCGCAGATTTACGCAGAAAAAAAATCCGGGTTAATCAGCGCCATCTGCGAGAGAAAAGTTTCACGCAGATTTCGCAGCTTTGCGCAGGAAAAAAATCCGGGTTAATCAGCACCATCTGCGAGAGAAAAATTTGATAGAAATATGCAATAGCGTATCAAAGGAACAATTAACCCCTACATCATATTTAACAGTTATGAAAAAAGTCTGTTTTCATACCTTGGGATGTAAATTGAATCAAGCCGAAACTGCGACGCTGGCGGAACAATTTGACCGGTACGGGGTTCAGGTTGTCCCCTTCGGCGAAGATGCTGATTGGTGTATCATCAATACATGCACGGTTACGCAAAAAACAGATTACCGTTGTCGGCAGATTATCCGGCGGGTGAAAAAAATTTTTCCAAACGCCAGAATCGCAGTTGTCGGATGCTATGCGCAATTGAATCCCGACAAAATATCGGAGATCGGTGGTGTAGATTTTATTCTTGGAAGCGATCGAAAATTTGAGCTGGTTAAGCTCATCAACTCCGGACCAGCCCTCAAGCCGCCAGTGGTTTTGCAATCCGACAACCAAGATTTTCAAAATCCGGCAGCAGGGAATTTTTGGGATCACACCCGCGCTTTTTTAAAAATTCAAGATGGATGTGATAGCGGTTGCGCATATTGTACAGTTCCGCTGGCGAGAGGCAGAAGCCGCAGTGACAGCTTGGATCACATCGTCAAAGTTTGCCGGGAGCTGACCCAGAAGGGACATAAAGAAATTGTGTTGACCGGCGTTCACATCGGCGCCTATGGCAAAGACCTGGTGCCGCCGCTTCAATTGCTGGACGTCGTCAAACGGGTGCACGAGATTGAGGGAGTGGAGAGAGTTCGTTTGAGTTCGCTGGAGCCGCTCGAAGTCGACGATTCGCTGATCGATTGGATTGCTGATTCGGCAAAAGTGTGTCACCACTTTCACATTCCCTTGCAGAGCGGCGCTGATGCAGTTCTCAAACGGATGAATCGCAATTACAGCGCGCACCTGTTCGAGAAAATAATCAATAAGCTTCGGCAAAAAATGCCCGGTTGCGGATTGGGCGCCGATATCATCGTCGGCTTTCCCGGGGAGACCGAGCGTCATTTTCAACAAACTGTGAGTCTGGTCGAGCGACTACCGCTGACCTATGCCCATGTTTTCAGTTATTCAGCGCGACCGCTTACAGCGGCTGCCGGATTTGAGGGACAGGTCAGCGCTGCCGAAACGCGCGAACGTAGCGCAGTATTGAGGGCAATCGCACAACACAAGAAAAAGAATTTCTACCGATCGCTTGTCAACACAGTCGTTCGGGTTCTTTGGGAAGAACAAATAGCAGCCGGTTGGTTGGCAGGCTGGACTGACCAATATGTTCGGGTTAAAGCCAAAATTTCTACTGATAAATTAAACCAAATAACCCGCGCAAAGATAATTTCGGCAACAGATAAAATCGCCTGTGCAGAAATGGTTGCGGATTGAGGCATTTTATGAACATAAAAAGGCGGTTTCCGGTGCAACCAATAGCTTGTATTTTAAACCGGCAATCAATTAAATTGATGCTGTCAAAATAAATATATTGACATTTTAGCAAATAATTTGTATTATTATTTCTCAACGGAACAAATGGGATGAAAAAAGTTTATTTCGAAACCTACGGCTGCCAGATGAACAAATACGATTCCGAACTGGTGGCCGGAATCTTAAAATCAAGCGGTTATGAGGAAACGCACGAAGCTGCTGAATCGGATCTGATATTGATCAACACTTGCAGCGTTCGTGAGCATGCGGAGACTCGTGTTTTTGGCAGGTTGGATGCGTTGCGGGCTTTAAAAAGCCAGCGTCCCGAACTGATTATCGGTGTGTTGGGTTGTATGGCGGTCCGGTTAAAGGAAACCATTTCCGAGCGCAAGCCGTTTGTAAATTTTACTGTCGGGCCTGATAACTATCGGGCGCTCCCGGAGATTCTTTCGAAACTCGGCCGAAACGGTTCCGATGGCAGTCTGAGCCTTGCTGATGTCGACAATTACGAAGTTTATGGCGAGTTGTTTCCTGCACACAGCGACGGGGTCAGCGCCTGGGTAGCGGTTATGAGAGGGTGCAATAATTTTTGCTCGTATTGCATTGTCCCTTATGTCCGCGGGCGGGAACGAAGTCGCCGAATCAGTGATATCATTAATGAAGTTAAAAAACTGGCGGCATTAAATTATCGTGAGATCATTTTGTTGGGACAGAATGTAAACTCTTATCAGGACGGTGGTGCAGATTTTGCGGATTTAATCCGCAAAGTCGCCGATGTGGATGGCATCGAGCGCGTTCGGTTTGCCACATCTCACCCGAAAGATTTGTCAATAAAGTTGATAAAAGCAATCGCTGAACATCCCATAATATGCAAACATATTCATTTGCCGGTTCAGTCGGGGTCCGATAAAATATTAAAACAGATGAACCGCAATTACAGCCGGCGTCACTATCTTGAACTGGTTCAAACTATTCGCGAACAGATTTCGGATGTGGGGTTATACACTGATATTATTGTGGGATTCCCCGGCGAGAATGAACACGATTATCAGAATACGGTTGACTTGGTCAAAAATGTTGAGTTTGATGGTAGTTTCATTTTTAAATATTCTCCGCGGGAGGGCACCGCTGCTACAAAATTTACCGAAACCGTCAGCGAAACTGAAAAGGTGGAGCGGTTAAAAAACTTGAATAAGATCCAGGATCAAATTACTTTAAAACGAAACCTTGCCTTAATCGGCAAAACTGTGACCATTCTGGTGGAAGGTCCAAGCAAAAAAGCAAAACCCAATCAGTATATGGGACGTACCGAAACCAATAAAATCGTTGTTTTTAATAGTCAAAAGCCGCCCAAAAACGGTTTTGTTGATGTCACAATAATTGACGCCAAAAGTCACACCCTTTTTGGCAGTTTAGTTCACAATAAGAATTGATCGCTTGGAATTAATTCCGGGAGGAAATATGTGGATCGTTCGATGGATATTTTGGGTACTTGCGCTGTTATTTTTGATACTGTTTGCTACACAAAATACTAACCAGTCGGTAACAGTTGAATTTTTTAAATGGCGGTCTCTGCCCATACCGTTGTGGATCGTTATGTATCTTTCATTTCTGGTTGGGATTATCGTTTGGTTTATTGGTTCGGTTTTTAAAGTAATTCAACTGAAAAATGAAAATCGAAAATTACACAAACAAAACCAGATGCTAAAAAAGGAGCTGGATGAATTGCGGAATATCCCGATTGATGAAGAGACCGGCTCTGCAGATGATCTGGAAACTGGAATTTTGTAGCTGGACTCAATAAGATAGGATAGGATTTTTCCATGACAACACCAATTTATTTCGGTGTCGGCGTAGCGATTTTGGCGGTAGCGGCGATGGTGATTTATCTGATCCGGAAACCAAAATTGAAACGGGACGCTTCGTTTGAATACACCACTGCGCTGAATTATTTGATAGCGGGCCAAAAAACTGAAGCCCTCAAAAAGTTGAGAGAATCGGTTCGCTATGACACAAACAATATTGACGCCTATTTGAAGATCGGTGATATTTTGCGCGAACAGGGGATGTTCGATCGTGCAATTAAAATTCATCGCGGTTTAATCATTCGTCGCAATCTCAGCGCTGGTCAAAAAATTGACATTCTGGAAAGTCTGGTCAAGGATTATCAATCGGCGGGAAAATTCGACCGGGCGATCAAAGCAGCAGATCATCTGGTGGCAATGACAAAAGGAGAAATCTGGGTGTTGGATATCCGGCTTAAGCTTTATGAAGCAGCGGGACAGTGGGACAAAGCCATCGATGCGTTAAAGAATTTGCAGAGAGAAAAAGGTGAAAAAGATAAATCGCTACTGGCGCTGTATTTAGTCGAAGCGGGCCTCCAGCTAAATCGCGAGGGACACGAGCGTGACGGCAGGTTGAAATTTCGTGAAGCCATCAAGCAGGATAGCTCATGTCCGCCGGCATATCTCTATCTGAGTGATTCTTATATTCGGGAAAATCGCTACAATGACGCTTTGTCAGAATTGAAAAAGTTTATTACTCAAGCGCCACAAAACGCCTATCTGGCGTTCAATCGCATCAAAGATATTTTATTTCACGAAGGCGTATTTGGCGAAGTCGAAAACATATTTCGCAGCTTGCTGGAAATGCATCCGGATAACGAGCCGATTCGGTTGGCGCTGGCAGATGTTTATGAAAGAAAAGGCGAACTCAATAGGGCGATTGACCTGTGCTATGCCGGGCTGGAAAAGGATAATAACTCGCTGTCAATAAAGCGGTATTTGGTGAGATTTTTACCACGGGCTGGCAAAAGCAATGAAGCGTTAAAATACGCCTCAGAATTAATCGATACCCTTTTTGAAAAGCAGGTCGATCAATTTATTTGCAAAGCCTGCGGATTTGAAAGCAAAATACCACTGTGGCGTTGTCCCAAATGTCACCAGTGGGATACATTTCTCAGCTAAAAAATGTGGAAATTAATTTTTCAAATAGCGCTATTTTTTTGCGCCAGCGCATTATTGGGGCAGGACCTCGAGGGTAGGCTGGTCAATTGGTTAGCTGACAATAGCCGCGAACAGGTTCTCGAAAGATTGGCAGAGGTTGAAAACCAATATCCCGATAGTCCGGCCCCGATTTTCCTCAGCGCTTTTGTGGAAACAGATGCCAGGCGCGCAAACGAGCTTTATCAACAGATCGTTGAAAAATACCCCAATTCGGTTTATGCTGAAAGTGCCATGATTAAGATCGGCCAATTTTTTTTCATGACCGATTCCTACCAGTTAGCCCATCAATGGTTTAATGATTTTTTGCGCCGTTTCCCCAAATCTGAGTTAGTCTCTAAAGTACAATATCTCTGTGCGATATGTTCACTGGCTGAAAAAGATCGTTCCAAGGCTGAAAAAGAATTCAAAGCGCTGCTCAAACAGCGGCCGGCTGAACCCTATTTTGCGCTGGCTCAGCAGGAGCTGGCTGCGCTCTCCGGCATACCCACTGACATAACCTCAGCTACAAAATCTGATTTTGAACAAAATCAGTCTGATTATTTGCCCGGCGACCGCAGTGTAGCTACATCAGAGCAGTACGCGGTGCAAGTCGGCGCTTTTTCAAATCAATCAAACGCCATTCGTCTCAAGGAGGCGCTTTTCAAAGAAGGATATTCGGTTGTGATTGAATCCAAATTCATTGAAGGCAAAAAAATATATCTTGTCCAGATAGGCTCGTTTGCTAATCGAAACGATGCCCGTCAACTCGCTGAACAGATCAATCAACGCTACGCTATCAACTGTCACGTGGTGAACAAATGATATCCGAATATAGCTTCGGAAGAATGGTAATTAACGATATCCCCTATCAAAACGACCTGATCGTTTTCGGCGATACAGTGTTAGATAACTGGCGCCGAAACAGTGGCCACCAATTGTCAGTGGCTGACATCAAAAACGCCGTTGAACGATTCAACCCCGCTGTCGTAGTTGTTGGCAGCGGTAAATTTGGCATGATGAAACTACTTCCGGAAACGGAATCCTTTTTAATTTCTCTTCAAATTCGTCTGATTATTCAAAAAACTCAACACGCAGTAACTACTTTTAACGAGCTGCGTATCTCAGATCGACCGATGGGGGCTTTTCATCTGACGTGCTAAACCGGATTTTCACTACCGAAGCAACTTATGGTTGCAAAACCCTGAAGACATAGTCTCAGCGGCGATGGATATACCAACCTAAAAGCCGGCTTTGGCACTATTTACTTTTTGCATAAAATATTTTGTAGGCGGGCGCAGTTGCATATCGACGATTAATTTTTAAGGCGCCATTTGTTTACTACACCATGACGACCTTGGTCATCGGTTTTCATTACGCTTAAATTTGGATGTTGAAAAGGTATTTACGTCTGGCAAGATATCTGCTGTGCTTAACCTGAATAAATTCATACGCCACAAAGTCTCGAAGACACAAAGGCACACAAAGTAATGAAAATATAAAGCTTGGCAGGCAAAGGAGATTAATCGACTCAGAATATTTTTTATGAATGCTTCTTTCACAACTTTGTTCCCGCCGCGGCGGGATTTGTGACTTGGTGGCAAGATTTATAAATTAAACAGCTTAAAAAGAATTTACATCACAATTCTGGGGACTGATAAAATGATCGATTTTCAAGATGCTTTTAAATTGGTGCAATCTGAGTCAACACGTTTAAGTCCGATCAAGGTGCCGGTGACTGACGCTATGGATCGCGTGCTTGCGGAGGATATTCTGTCGCCGATGAATTTGCCGCCTTTCTCCAAAGCTATTGTGGATGGATTTGCGATTGATTCTGAGGATGCCAGGGATAAGAAAGCCGTACACGAAATAATCGGTCGCGTCACTGCTGGCAGTTTCCCCACTGAAAAATTGGAACGAGGTCAGTCAATGGAAATTGAGGCTGAGGCGTCAATTCCCAGGGGTAGCGACGTCGTGGTTCCATTGGATGCGGTTCGTCTTGTTATGAACGGCAGCCGGGTGGGCATTTTAAAGAAGGTCAAAAAAGGGGAGAATGTTGTATTTGCCGGGGAGAAATTGAGAGAGGGTGAAAAAATTCTCTCCGCTGACGCCTATGTCACCGCAGCGGACATTTGTCTGCTGGCAATGGTGGGCGTTGCTGACGTTAAGATTTATCCGCCGCCGCATGCAGCGGTGTTATCGCTTGGCGATGA
Organism: bacterium; assembly: GCA_011046315.1. Taxonomy (GTDB): domain Bacteria; phylum Zhuqueibacterota; class Zhuqueibacteria; order Thermofontimicrobiales; family Thermofontimicrobiaceae; genus Kaytiofontadaptatus. The sequence continues at coordinate 898 of DSAU01000101.1, read as the reverse complement.
ATTGATCGCAGTTGGTCAAAAGGTAAAACGAGGCCAGGTGTGGGACGCCAACGGTCTCTCGCTGTCAGCTTTATTGTTTCAGCTGGGCGCGCAGCCGGAATATTTAGGAGCTGTCGGCTTTGACAAAAAAGCGATCGGCGATGCTCTGGCGAAAGCTGTTGGTTGTCAGGTTGTTTTAATGACCGGAACTTTGCAAATGAATCGTCGCCAAATCCTGATGGAAGTGTTGCGTGAAATGGGAGTTAAAGTTATTTTTAACCGAGTTGCAGTTCAGCCCGGCGGTCATCTCATTTTCGCCAAACATGATCGAACCCTGTTTTTTATCCTTCCCGATGATCCGTTTTCGGTCTTTGTGATTTTTGAAACGATCATTTTGCCGGCGTTGCGAAAAATGATGGGCTACCAATCGCTCTATCGGAAGCAATTCGACGCAATTCTGGAAAGCAAGATTCGGAAAAGCATTGACTATCACTTATTTCAACCGGCGATCGTGTATCTTGATAAAAACCGGTTGTATGCGCGACGCTGTATGAATTTGGGAAAAGGAGATATTTTTCGATTCGCTAAATGTAACGCCTTGATGAGCCTTGATAAAAACATAAAATCTGTGAAACGTGGTAAATCAGTCGAGCTGATCATTATCAAAGACAAATGCGACTTTTTGAAAATGGATTGAACCGATTAATTATCCATCTCAGACTGATGCCATCGCTTTGTTAGTTATAATCAGGGCGTTAACTCCTAAATATTTATAAATTTAAAATTCCCATAAAGTTTCTATTATTTAGCGATGGCATCATTAGTCCACCCGTAAGTGAGGTATTACTGACATTTCTAAAAAAATCTTGACAAATTGAAAAAAATTGATTATACTCTAATAAATCAATAGTATATTCGG
>DSAU01000361.1 GCA_011046315.1 bacterium | reverse complement strand
TTTTCGACCTCACCGGAACTGTTCCTCAAATAAAACAACAGATCGAATATGGTCCCTACAAATTGATCATCGAGAAGGTAGATAGAAATCGTATCATCGAAGTTCTGTTAATTAAAGAAAATGCAGCAGCGTCAGACACAGGCAAATAAGATGGCTCTGTCGACAAAGGTACTTTTTCATTACCAAACATTGTTGTAATCAATTAAAAAATAGCTTGACAAATAGCTGAAATTTTATTACTATAGAATAAAATTTTTAGTTGAATAATTGTTCATTAATAATTAAAAACAATTCGCGGAGGGCGTTATGCATCAGTTTCGATTTGATGTTCGAGATCTTTTTAAATCTCCAAGATTGGGACTAAGTCTGCAACGAATGTGGATCCAATTTTTGGGATTGTTCGTCGGTATGCTTGGCTATATAATATTTACCTATGTCAGCCTGCTTAGCGCTGGTATCTCATTAGAGATTTCATGGCGAAAATATGGCCTTTTGCCATGTTTGTTCGGAGAAAGCGCTCCCTGGTATAGTTTTATTATTTACTTTTTGGGGGCGGCTTGGTTGGTTGTTTTGTATTTGGTGACAGCCACGGCTGTATCAAGAGCGAGCTACATGCTGGTAAAGGGAAACAACTTTTATACCTGGCGCGAAGCGTTCAGTTTTGCGAAAAAAAAGGTGGTATCGGTTGTGTTGACGCCGGTTGCGTTAGCAATTCTTATCGGACTGTTTTTACTCGGTGGTGCCATCGTCGGCTGGCTGGCGGATTTAATACCGTACGTGGGTGAGTTTGGTTTAACAATTTTAACGCCGATCTGGTTTATTGCAGCCCTGGTAACTGTATTTTTGGTTTTAGTGGTTGTCGTTTCTGCCTTTCAAACCCCGGCGATTATTGCAACCACTGATGATGATGCTTTTGAAGCAGTGTTTCAATCATTTTCTCTTTTATGGAGCCAACCGTGGCGGTTGATTTTATACGCAGTCATTAGTGGAGCGCTGGCGCTCGCCGCCTTTTTTATTTTGGCGCTGCTGTCAAAACAAGCATTTATTTTAATGGATCGCTTATTTGCAAATACCATGGGGGATGACTTTATCAATATTTCTGCGCACGGAATGTACCTGTTGAGCGTTTGGGTGATGCATTCAATCGGGTGGGTACAGTCGGTGTTCAGCGATTTTTCCGGGCTCATCTACTTCAGTCGGGAATTTGATCCACTGCCACTTCCCGGTTACATGGTGGTCGTTTCACACATTTTCAGCGTTTGGATTTTGCTTATCGGTGGCTTTATCGCGTCCTATGGTGTGGCAACATTGAACATTGGTAATACCATATCTTATCTTATCCTGCGAAAGAAAAAGGACGATGAAAATCTATTAGATCGAAAAGACCGGGAAGAGGAGGAAGACGAAGAAGAGCAAGACAATGCACCCTCAGACACCGAAACCGAACCGGAAAAATCAGCAGAATAGTCTCAGTTGCACAATTAAAATTATTTAATGGTTTAAGAATACCATCCTTAAAATGTATTGAGGATGGTATTCTTTTTTTAATGAGCTTTAAGACTGGCGAAAACCATGGTTTTTACTTGTTGTTATGTTATCGGAGAATAGCGACAAACTGTACCCCCATTTTCAGCTGCGCCTCTAATCGCTCCAGAAGTTTTTTACGACAATGGAGACAATATTTATATTTTTATCACACAATTCGAAGCACCTCCACCATATTTGAATCCTATGAAGAGACGAAACATCAAAACTTACAAAGGATAAATTGAATGAACAAACAACAAAACATACCGCCATCTTTTAATGAGATTGAAAAACGAATCGAATCTTGTTGTGACGAACAGGTTGCAGAATTGCTCAAAGAAATTATCTGCACTGAAGCTGATCGGCATTACCATGACAGCAAGCTGATTGATGCGCTAAGACAGCGAATCGATAGGTTGATAAAAAAAATATTTGGTTCTGACAAAAATGTAAGTGAAAGCTAAGCGGGCTGAGCAAAAGAAGGTTTTTTGTATTTTCGTTTAACGGTTATCAAAGACATTAAATCATAATCGGAAAATCGATTTTAATAAAACAGGAGCAGCTATGAAGGTTCAAATTACTCATGCAGGTGGAATGAAATTGATCGCTAAATCCTCATCCAATCACGAAGTTGTGATCGATGCCAGCGAACAGGTTGGCGGCAGTGATTCAGGGATGAGGCCTATGGAGCTGATGCTTATATCGCTTGGGGGGTGTGCAGGTATGGATGTGATTTCTATTTTACAAAAAAAGCGAGTTCCCTTTACAAGGGTTGATATGCAATTGGAAGCTGAACGCGCTGAGGATCACCCCAAAGTTTTTAAGAAAATAAAAGTAACTTTTTTGGTCTATGGCGATAAAGAAAATATTAAAGCAAACGATGTGGAACGCGCCATTTAGCTGTCCAGTACGAAATATTGCTCTGCATCTAATATGCTGAACAAAACGGCTGAGATTGAATATGGTTATGAGATTATTGCTACATAATTTGTGATTATTCACAAAAAGTTGAAATTTCCGTCAAATAAAGCTTGTTTTTTTTTGCAAAATTTATTAGATTATTCGGCTTTGTAAAAAGAAACAATGGAAAAGAGAGCGATGGAAATTTCTGAAAAAGAATTAATAAAACGCGCCAAGAATGGAGACCCGACCGCGCAGGCTCAAATTGTCAAAAATAATGAGAAAATGGTATTTAATCTTGGTCTTAAGTTGTTAGGTAGCGAAGAATCGGCCGAGGGGGTGTTACAGGAAACGTTTTTAAAAGTTCTTCAAGCCCTGCCCAAATTTCAAGAAAAATCACAACTATCAACCTGGATTTACCGCATTGCCACCAATCAGGCTTTGATGCGCCTAAGAGCTAAAAAGCGACGATTGCAATCGTTTGATGAAAATCTCGAAAACGAAAATCGGGATTATTCTTCGTTTATGCGGACATTAGAACAAAACCCTCTTGATAATCTGATCAATGAAGAGCTCAAGCAAAGAATGGACGTTGCGATTTCAGAGTTGCCTGAAAATTATAAAACCGCTTTCGTATTAAAGGATATTGAGGGCTTGGCGCTAAAAGAAATTGCTGATCTGCTAAACATCTCTTTGCCCGCTGTTAAATCAAATTTACATAGAGCCAGAGTTGCCCTAAGAAACAAATTGTCTGAAATGTGGAATTAATGACGAGTGTGTTATGGACTGCGTGAAAACTTTACAACAAATTTGCGACGAACTATGTGAGGATATTGACAAGCCACTATGCACAGAGCTGAAAGAACATTTAAAGCATTGTCCCAAATGTTGCGCTGAAGTTGATTCTATTCGGAAGGTCGTTTATCTTTATCGCCATTTTGAGGATAAAGATGTCCCGGATTCAGTAAATCAGCGGCTGTGGAAAGTGCTGAATCTTCAATGCCCGGATTAACACAAAAAGCTGCCGATTCGATTTACCGCCAATGAATTTCAAGAAGCGCTGTCAGCGGCAAAGCGATCCGAAGGAAATCAGGGAGTTATTATTTTCAACACAAAAAGTCTGGACAAAGACAAGTTAACTAAACTTAAACAGGCATTTCAATAGACCCCACAAACAGGAGATGATAAAAGTGAGCGTTTATGATTTAATTGTTAAACGACGCACCATAAGAAGTTTTGAGCAAAAACCCATCGCGCCAGACTTGCTCAAGAAAATTACCAATGCCGGAAGATTGGCGCCATCTGGCGCAAATTTGCAGCCATTGGAATTTCTCGTCATTACTGAACAAAGTTTATTGGGCAAAGTTTTTGCTACTTTAAAATGGGCCGCATATATTGCACCAGCAGGAGATCCACCGTCGGATAAAAGGCCAACCGCCTATATCATCGTTTTAATAAACACTGAAATTAAAAAAGAAAAAGGCGAGGTTGACGCTGCCGCAGCTATTGAAAACATGATTTTGACGGCACTTGAGGAAGACGTTGGCACATGTTGGTTGGGTTCAATCAATCGACAAGAAATTCGGGGGCTTTTCAGCATCCCGGACAACTACCGGATAGATTCGGTGGTTGCATTCGGTTACCCGTCGGAATTTCCGGTCGTCGAGGTTGCTGATAATTCGATAAAATATTGGAAGGATGAAAACGGGCTACTCCATGTCCCGAAACGAAGACTCGAAGATATTGTTCACTTCAATAAATTTTAGCTACCAGCGATGAATTGTTATGGAGGTTATCTTGCCTAATTTAATGATGAGTATTTCCGGAATTCGAGGTGTCATCGGAGACGGTCTGACGCCTCAATTGATTGTTAATTTTACCCAGGCGTTTGGTACCTATTTAGGCGGCGGAAAAATTGTCGTTGGCAGGGACTCTCGGGTAACAGGTCCCATGGTAAAACATGCAGTAATGGCAGGCTTAATTTCGACCGGCTGTGATGTGGTTGATATCGGAGTTTGTCCGACACCAACCGTGCAGATGGCGGTTATGAATTTAAAAGCAAGGGGCGGCATCGCCATTACAGCAAGTCATAACCCAATCGAATGGAATGCGCTCAAGTTGCTTGATTCCTCAGGCATGTTCCTCGATGAAGTCCAGGGTAATAATGTGATTAAAGCGGTAAACGAGGCCAAGTTTCGGAATGTAGCCTGGGATCAAATTGGAAAATCTGAAATATATGAGCAGGCGATTGATGATCATATTAAAGCGATATTGAAATTGAACCTGGTTAATCCTGACCAAATTGCGAAACGAAAATATAAAGTTGTCGTGGACTGTGTAAATGGCGCCGGCGGAACCATTTTGCCAGCGCTGTTACAGCAACTCGGTTGCGAAGCGATTTTTATCAACGGCGAACCCACCGGGCTGTTTTCCCACAAACCAGAACCATTGGCGGAAAATCTGACCGAACTCTGTGAAGTGGTTAAAGCCGAAAAAGCAGATATCGGCTTTGCCGTGGATCCGGACGTGGATCGACTGGCTATCATTTCAGAGCAGGGCAAGCCTTTTGGTGAAGAATATACGCTAACAGCCGCCGTCAATTATGTGCTATCAAAAAAGGACGGACCCATCGTTGTCAATGCCTCGGTTAGCCAGGCTGTGGATGATTTGGCAGTGAAATTTAATACTCGGGTCTATCGAACCAAAGTCGGCGAAATTTATGTCGCCCAAAAAATGAAAGAAGTCAAAGCCGCAATCGGTGGAGAAGGTAACGGCGGCGTCATTCTGCCGGAACTGCATCTGGGAAGAGATGCGCCGTTGGCGATTGCCTTGATTTTGATGCAACTGGCAGAGTCTGGGACGAAGGCGTCAGAATTGCATCTGTCTTTACCGCAATACTTTCAGGCAAAAAACAGGATTGAGCTCAAGGAACTCGATGTTTCGTCGGTGCTGGATGGGTTGTTGAAGAAATATCAGACCGAGAAAACTGACACAATTGATGGGATAAAAATCCTCTGGCCCGATCGATGGGTTCATATTCGCCCTTCAAATACAGAACCGATCATCCGGGTTTATTCCGAAGCCAAAACCATGGAAGAAGCTGAAGCGCTTGGATTTCAACTAATTCAAGATGTCAAACAACTATTGAAATCCAAATAGAAAGCACAATAAATATCTGCAAGTATTATTTCACTTATAGGCGGAGACTTCGACTGATGTTTTAAATATGCAAAAATAACCAGAAAAAAATATGGATAAAAAAGAACTGGCGGCATATATTGATCATACCAATTTAAAACCGGAGGCGACAGCGTCGGACATTGATCAGCTTTGCCGCGAAGCAAAAAAAAATGGCTTTGCAGCGGTCTGTGTCAATCCGATCTATCTGAGTCGATGCCGTGACCAATTATTCGACGCTGCGGTAAAAGTTTGTACGGTTGTCGGTTTTCCCCTCGGCGCGAGTACAACCAAGACGAAAGTGAGTGAAACCATAGAAGCGATTCAGCAGGGCGCTCAGGAAATCGACATGGTAATCTCGGTGGGAATGTTGAAATCCAATCAGGAAGCTTATGTTTGTGAAGACGTCCGCGCCGTGGTGGCTGCCGCAGGTGAAACTGCCATAGTCAAGGTGATAATTGAAACCTGCCTGTTGACTGACCAGCAGAAACGGACCGCCTGTGAGCTGGCGCAAGCCGCCGGCGCTCATTTTGTTAAAACATCCACGGGCTTTAATGTTTCCGGTGCAACAGTTGAAGATGTAACCCTGATGAGGTCGGTGGTTGGAGGTCGAATGGGCGTAAAGGCGGCCGGAGGCATACGAGATTTGGAAACAGCTTTAAAAATGATCCGCGCCGGGGCTTCCCGGATTGGCGCCAGCGCCAGTGTAAAAATTATAGACGAATTAGACAAACAAAACCAACCAAAACAGAACTGATTGATGACGGCTGAAAATCTGATTGTTAAAAAGCGAGACAAACAAAAATTAAACGAAAATGAAATTCGGTTTTTAGTAAATGGTTTTATCAGCGGCGAGGTAACAGACTACCAGATGGCCGCCTTGTTGATGGCGATATATTTTAACGGAATGACTTTCGAAGAAACCTGCCTGCTGACTCAGACCATGATTGAATCCGGCGAGCGGGTTAATCTCGACCATTTAAATCAATTCCCGATTGATAAACATAGCACCGGCGGTGTTGGCGACAAAGTTTCCATCGTGTTAGCACCATTGGTTGCCACGGCGGACGTCGCTGTTCCGATGATGTCCGGGCGTGGGTTGGGACATTCCGGCGGTACGCTGGATAAATTGGAGGCAATACCCGGTTTCCGCACCGATTTATCGCTGAAAGAATTTGTTTCACTTTTGGAAAAAAATGCGGTGGCAATGATCGGGCAGACCCACGAGATCGTTCCCGCAGATCAAAAAATTTATGCATTACGGGACAGCACCGGCACTGTCCCATCGATTCCATTAATTGTCGCCAGTATATTAAGCAAAAAAATTGCCGAAGGCGCTAAAGCGCTGGTGCTGGACGTTAAAACCGGAAAAGGAGCGTTTTTTCGCGAGTATAATCAATCGTTGGAACTGGCGAAAGCAATCATTACCACAGCGGATAAGTTTAATGTCAAAACGTCAGCGTTGATGACCGCTATGGATCAACCGCTCGGATTTGCTGTGGGAAATTGGCTCGAAACCCGGGAAGCGATTCTGGCGTTACAGGGGCAGGGTCCGAAAGATTTGATCGAGATTACACTTGCCTTGGGTGCAGAGATGTTAATCCAGGCCGGCGTAAGCTATGATCATGGAGAAGCCCACAAAACTTTAACCGATTCGCTGTCTAATGGCAGGGCTTTGGAAAAATTTATTCGGATTGTAGAGCTGCAGGGCGGTGATGTTAGCGTGGTGGAAGATCCTGATCGTTATCCCCGGAGCCGCCATCATTTATCGATTCGGAGCAATCGGACCGGTTTTGTGCACTCGATCGATGCCTTGAAAATCGGCTTGTTGTCAAGAGACCTGGGGGCGGGCAGGCGAAGAATGTCGGACGACATTGACTATAGCGCTGGCATCGTTCTTCAAAAAAAACAAGGCGACCAGGTTGAAAAGGGGGAATCACTGGCGCAAATATATTATTCAAGCAATCTTGAGTCAGAGACAATAAAAGAGAAGTTTTTTGAAGCGGTTGAAATTTTATCAACCCCCAACCAAATCAAACCGTTAATTTTAAAACATCTCAGCCGACATGATTCCGGTGACTGGGATGAAAATTAAAACTGATTCGCCGAATTCCTTTTAAAAGCGTTTGCGCTCTCCCCTGTTAACATTACTTTCTTTCAATAGTCCGGTATGTTTATCGCATAATTGGTTGGGTGCGGTTTTGACTTCAAATATTTCCGACATAATTTCCGGACAAAATTCAGTTGCAAGTTTTTTTGTTTCCCGGCAAATTTCCAAACGAATTACTCCTGCCGGCATTTTAAACGGCGTAGGGGGCAGTTGAAGTGTATCATGCGCTGTTTTCATAAAATTTGCCCAGATAGGAAGGGCAACCACTGCTCCTGCTTGATTCGGCCCGAGGGATTTCATCGGATCATCAAAACCGACCCATACTCCGGCAACGATGTGTTTTGTAAATCCGACAAACCATGCATCGGTATAATCATTGGTGGTTCCGGTCTTGCCGCCGGCGGGATGTCGAAAATTATAAACAGACCTGGCTGACGCGCCGGTCCCACGATTGACCACCGTTTGGAGTAAATCCGTCATGATAAAAGCCGTCTCTTTTCTCAGCACCTCGCGAACTTCAGGTTGATGTTCTTCTAAAATATTATTCGATTTGTCGACAACTTGGCTATAGAACAAAGGCTTTGCCAGAATGCCCTGATTGGCGAAAACCCCGAAAGCAGAGGTTAGCTCAATAGGTGACACACTCCCCGAACCCAAGGCAATTGCGTCCACAACGGGCAAGTCTGTTGTCAGACCCAATTTACGTGCATAGTCCACCACTGTTCTGGGCGGGACGACTTCCTGAACCAGTCGGGCTGTAACCAGGTTCAAAGACCGCCTTAGCCCTTCCCGAAGCGTTGTTGGCCCACCCTGTGAACGATCATAGTTATGTGGCGCCCAGCGATCGCCACTTGGTAAATATAGAACCACGGGTTGATTCAATAATTCAAAACTTGGCGGATAACCGTTGTCAATCGCAGCAGTGTAAACAATCGGTTTAAAAGTCGAACCCGGTTGTCTGGTACGCATTTGAACCGCGCGATTGTATTTGCTCTCTTCAAAATCACGCCCGCCGATCATTGCCAACACGTTTCCATTGTTTGGATCTAAAGCAACAAATGCGACTTGCATGGTGAAGTTACTGGTCGCAATCGAATCTAATAACCCCGGTTGATTTTTCTTTAATTGGGGTATTGGAATTTTCGCTAAAGAATCCGGTAGATAATTTCGAATTTTACCAGTAGCAATGAGCCGCTCGTTGAAACTGGACTGCAATTTGTTTAACTGCGCTTCAACCGCTCGTTCGGCTGCGGATTGAAGTCGCGTGTCAAGCGTAGAATATACATTCAAACCGGCGGTGTAAAGATTCATTTTATACGATTGCTGAAGCCGCTGCCGAATATGCTCAGTAAAGTACGGTGCGATGCCAAACTCTAAACGTTTATCCGAATCAACAACAACAATCGGTTCTGATCTTGCCAGTAAATATTCTTCTTCAGAAATATAGCCTTGAGTATACATATTGTGCAGTACTAAATTTCGGCGCTGCAAGATTCTATCATAAAATCGGTAAGGAGAAAAAGTGGTGGGGCTTGCCAAAACTCCTGTTAACAGCGCACATTCGACAAGATTCAAATCGATGGCGTCTTTGTTGAAATATCGTTGAGCCGCGGTCTGTACGCCGTAAGCGCCATGGCCAAAATACATGTGGTTTAGATACATGGAGAGGATTTCAGGCTTGGTATAGGTTCGTTCAATCTGGATTGCGGTTATCGCTTCTCTGATCTTTCGAATTATTGATTTTTCAAGAGTTAAGTAAAGTTGGCGCGCAAGTTGTTGGGTCAGGGTGCTGGCGCCCTCTTTAAATCTAAAGTGCAAAATATCAACCAAAATCGCTTTCGCCAGCCGTTTGGAATTAATTCCCCAATGCGAATAAAAATCCCGGTCCTCAGTAGCGAGAACCGCTTGAACCATGTAATCAGAAATTTCATTTAGCTGTCTCAAACTTCTTTTCTTGGTAAATAATTCCTTTATAATAACGCCGTCCTGTGAATAAATTTTCGTGGCCAGCTCTGGACTGTAGTGCTCCAATTCATCCAGGGGCGGCAGCCCCTGAATTAAATAGATAAAAAGCATAGTCAGAAAAATGACCCCCCCAAGCAATAACAACAGAAGTATTGCCCATTTTCTCCCGGAATGGGTAAAAGAATTTTCTGGTTTGGAAAATTGTTTTTCAGTTGCGCGGATTCGCCTTTTCATAAATGATCCAATTTTTTTATTTATTGTTGGCTATTTCCGTCGTTGGAAACCTGCCAAAAGTATAAATTCCCAACAAGCCGCCCATCAGCTAACCGGCTCAATCATTTAACTTTGATCTCATCCCAAAATTTTAACGAGAGCTCGTTCCCATCAAATTCGCCGTAAGAATAGTGATTGATCCAATCACCTAAATTTAGTATCCAGCCCCGGTCTATCTTTTTTAAATAGGGTTGATGAATATGACCCAAGACAACAAAGTCAAATCCCTGATCAATTTTATCGGTTGCAAACCGAAGGTAGTCTTCTGAATTGGGAAAAGGTTTTCGAGAGTTTTGATTTCGGCTGGTTCGGGACATTAATTTAGCCAGCGGTACGCCAATATCAGGATGAAGCCAGCGATAAAGCCAGATACTGATAGAGTTGCGAAACACTTTTTTTAGCAGCCGATATCCCCGGTCTCTTTTCAAAACTCCATCGCCGTGAAACAGGTAGAATTTTTTTTGCTCACGCTCAAATGTATAAACGTCAGGGTGAACACGAATGTTCATTTGATTCGAGAAAAAATTTCTGATCCAGCAATCGTGATTTCCGCGCTGGAAATGCACGGTTACGCCGGAGTCAATGATCTTTGATAATTCATATAAAAACTGAAAATGCGACGCAGGAACAACGTGTTTATATTCAAACCAGAAATCGAACAAATCTCCGAGGATATACAGTTCATTTCCCGGCTGTTTGATATGAGCAAGGAACGATTTAAAATTTATTAGTTTTTGCTGCTCCTCTGCTTCCAGACCGGCACCAATGTGAAGATCAGAAATAAAATAGAGACGTGTCATATAGTTTTCCCGTATCGTAGTTACAGATGATATGGCTCAAAGATACAAAATATCGGGTGATTTTGCAATAAAAATTTCTTGAGCAGAAAAAAAAGTTGATTGATTCGGGAAAGCAAACAGGCTTGGGTATTATTTAGTTCATAGAGCAGAGCCTTGACAGGCTGTACATGAACTCAAAAAAATTCAAAAAGTACATGTCATTGCGATCCCGCTTCAGCGGGAGAAGCAATCTCTTTAATTATTGAGACTTATGTTAAAGATCGCAATGAAATTCAAACTAACAAAACTTAGGGTTCATCGACAAGCTGTTGAGGCGTTTATCAATATCAACGGCTGTTATCAACAATGATGAACGGCAGGGCGCTGAATAAAATTTATTTTGTGTTAACACTTATGATGCTTTTCAGTTGAGCCTGTCAAAACTTATATTTGGATCAGGTATGAGAGTTTAACCTGTAATAATTTGGCTGAAGACCCAAAGTTGGGTTGAATCTCCACGCCGCTATTGTTTAGATAGCTCTCCGAATCAAACTGTTCGGTATATGCTATATACAGAAAACTTCCGGGCTTAAAGTTGTAAGCGATCAGATAATAGGCTGCTAATTGCCGATTGATGCCATTGTACTGTAAAATCAACCGCGCATTTAAATTTCGATTAAAATGATAATAGATTTTTGAACGCCAGATTTCAAATTGATGTTGGTTCATTGATCCGGTCTCTGAATCCCTTAAGATTACCTGGCTTCGATTGTAGCTGAGCTGCATGTTAAATCGATTGTTGGGGCGAATCCTCAACGAACTGTTATAGCTCCAGCGATAGCCGGTACGATATTTCCCTTGAGAATGATTGATGCTAAAATTAATCTTTGAGCTCCAATTGTTATTCAGCCTGATCCAATAAGAATCACCTGGATATAGTACCTCATCAAAACGATCGAAATATTTTGTAAAACTCTTACCGGCGCCAAACATCCAATAGCTCATGGTTTGCGTCCAGAAATTGTAATTCCAACCCCGCGTAAGGGAGGCGTAATCAAAAAAGTTTTTATTCTGAAAGTTTTTATACCAAAAGTTGATGTTGTGCCCCATTCTACGGACTCCAAACTTTTCCAGCCGCGGAGCCAGTTGCATCCAGCCACCGCTACTTCTGAAGTTATTGTAATCATAAAATCCCAACTCATTGCCGATGAAATTCGGCGCCTGCTCCTGGTACCAGGTGGAAAATTTAAAAAAATCGCTATAGCGCGAGAAATACAAATTTATTGAGTGGTTACCGTTATGAATATTGTTGGTGAAAGATTTCACTCCCTCAAAGGAAATCGTGTAATTGTTTAAAAAACGCATTTTAGTGTCCATGCCAAAGGTTCGGTTAAAGCCGTCTCGGTACTCTTTACTCATTCCAATAAATCCAATCTGTGATCGCGAAAAAATATCGCGGCTCATTCGAATAACATTGTAAAAAGCTTTGGGATCGATCTTTGAACCAAGCTCTCCATTTTCAATTTTAGTCTTTAATCCGATGTCGTTTTCATTCAGCGCATGCAGCACGCCCATGTCCCAATTACCAACTTTGCCGGTAGTTTTGAAGCCATAAACTGGCTGGTTGATTCGTCTGGAATAAAACAATGCGGTGCGATATTCCCCATCAGACATGGAATTCCCGGCGGTGTGGAAAATTGAAGCGCCTTCGAGAAAAAACGGACGTTTTTCACGAAGGATATAAGGATAACGGCTCAGGTTGATTCGATCCTCATCAGCCTCGATCTGAGCGAAATCCGGATAAATTGTCAGAACCGCTGTCAGGTTTGAAGTGACGCCGTATCGAATATCGACTCCGGTAAAGCCATTGTCCTTTTGAAACGTCAACGGATTTAGTCGGTCTTTTCGAAGCTTGCTGGTAGCATAG
>DSAU01000327.1 GCA_011046315.1 bacterium | reverse complement strand
GTAGAAAATATCAGCTTCCAATAAAAGGATTTTCGCGATGTAGGGGACGTCCATGGACGTCCCTTACGATCTAAATATTAAAAAAACAAAAAAACCAATAATCCAACTGGTCATTCATATTAGTAAAAGAAATATACAAACAATTATTTCAAAAGCAAGCAGAAAATGAAAAATAATGTAAAGTTTGTATACCAGTTTTCTTGGAGAAACCTGGTACATCAAACATAGGCTGATGCCATCGCTTACTTTGAAAAACATTAAAATAGATGGCTTGATTTAAAAATTGTATCATCTGTCAAATAATCAGTTTATCAAGCGATGGTATCAGTATTCCACCTGTAACTGACGCTTTACAAAACAACTATCAAAACAACAGCAAGCAGACAATTAACAACAACTATATGAGGAGAATCGAGAATGGTTGAACCACAAAAATCTTATCATAGCATTTGCCGTTGGACATTTAATTCAGGAAAGGGCGGATTTGTCCCCGGCGATATCCGGTCTCAATGGAGCGCAGATAAATTATCCACCGCCGATGCTATTTTTTTAATCAAACAGAAAATTGTTCCACGATTGCCCGCCAATATTGTACTGGGATTTGAAGTTCATTTCGACGCCGAAGTGAATGATTCCAATGCAGAAGCTGTCGCTGCTGCGCTGGTTGAAACCGGACTTTTTTTGGCGATGATTACGCCGGGAGCCCACGCTCATTTTGCCTATGGTGGAATTGCATCGCTCGATCCCGTCGAACGAAAATCTGCCGAAGAATTGGGGTTAAGAACAGTTGACATCACTTACGGTCCACTGAAAAAAGCCTGGCACCCGGATCCGCAGTTAGCGCCGACGTTGGTGCTCTGGAACGGCTCGTTTGGTTACGATCTGGCTTCGGTTGCGATTCGACCGATGTATCAAAATTTGAAGGAAAGCGTCGCTTCGCTCTGCCGTTACGAAACCGAGAAAGACGGGCAATTGTATATCTGTTTTGAACCCAAGCCGAATGAGGGTCATCCTGCCATGCTCATCCCCACCGTCGCCAGTGCGTTGCTGTTCTGGCGGAGGCTTGAGGAAGAGTTCAACATTCAACGAGCAAAAAAAGGCGTCAATAAAGAGTTCGGCCATTCGGAAATGATCGGATTGGATCATGTTTACGATACTGTGGAAGAGCTCGATAACAAATCGTTACTGCACATGCATCTCAACAGCCAGGGATACAATGACGGAATCATTCTCGGTGGACCGGGTAAATTTGATATTGACCACGGAACGCGCGTTAACGGCATGAACATCGCCATTGCCGGACTAATTCAACAGGCGAATTACAGCCGCTGGAAGGGCCACGACATGCAGCCGCGCCCTTATGACAACGAAGATCAAGCCATCGACCGGGTGGTTCGTTCAATTTTGAGCTGGGAAGCCTGCGAAAGAGCTGCGGCTGAGATTAATTACCGCGAGCTGATAAATTATCTGCAAAATCGTGAAACCGCCAAAGCAGAAGACATCATGCGTAACGCATTGATCGAGGCGCAACTGGCTTTCAATGATATGTATTAATAATACAGCCTAATTTCTAAAATAGATTTTGGTTGTTAATATTACTTATTTCGTTTTATTAAGGACTTATGGAGTGAATTGACCATGTCAATGCATTCCATTAATATATTAGAAGTTTATACCGGAACGGTTTGTAAAACCGGTCGATTATAGCAGGTTGAATGTTTGACGGTTGAGCGATTGAGTGCTGGCAATGTCCATTGTTGTGAATTATTGAAACGCTTATGCCCCTTTGTGGGATAACAGCGGTGGCGGTCAAGCAACGAGATTATTTTTCAGCGGAAGTGTTGAGTTTAATTTTTTGATAAAATCGTCGCGAGTAGTTGAAGCTGGACCATATTACAAAAACAATCGCCAGTGGAGTAAAGACAGTTATCAGAATTTTTAATTGAAAAATATACCCGAAAACCATCAAAGCCAACACATTGGCGGTCATTTTTCCGATCGCATCGGATGGAATCACCAGCCGGTACTTGCTGGCAAAAATGAGTCCACCGATCATAATCGCAACATCCCGGCCCACAACGATAATCACCAGCCAGCCGGGTACTATGGCCTTGAAATATAAAATAATCAGACAGACTCCGATGCTGAGCTTGTCCGCCAGCGGATCGAGGACTTTTCCAACCTCGGAAATCTGATCCAGTTTTCGAGCAAGCATACCGTCGAGGAAATCCGTAAAAAACGAAATTACCACTAAAATTGCCACCAGAATCAGGTTATCATGCCAGAGAAAATAGCCGATAGGTATCAGCAAAAGCATTCGGAACAAAGAAATCCCATTGGGAACTGTTAGTATCCGGTATTCCGGTTTCGATTCCATTTTGCTGGACGCGCCTTTCTGTATAATTTGCAGTATGCTATTTTTTCTGAAATTAATTAAATTTGGTTAAATAGTCAAGTCAAAATTTTCGTAATTCATCCGTTTTGGGCGGAATACTGATGCCATCGCTTGATAAAATGACTATTTGACAGATGATGAAATTTTTAAATCAAGCCATCTATTTTTAATATTTTTTACAAACAAAGCGATGGCATCAGTTTCTATTTCCACAAATAACTGATGTCGTACTAATTTTCCATTTTTTATCTTGACATTGTGAAAAAAAAATTATACCTTAAATTTGCACTGATAATAGTCAACCTCTGATTTTCATTAATGTTAGCGGCATCAGTGAAAAAACTTTTAAAAGGGTCATCAAGCCGACATTTTTAGGGGTTATCGTACCAATGTTGTAAAAGCAGGGTTTAATAACGGTGGGATAAATTTGGTTCATAACAAAAAAAGAGGTGAGATATGAACAAAAAATATTTGTTTCGATTATTGATTGTTGTCGTCAGCGGAATGGCAACAACATCGCTATGGGCTAAAGCCGGGGAAGTGCTCCGCTCGTTCAATTCCCCGGGAAATTTTTGCACCGGTCTGGCGTTTGACGGAAAACAGCTTTGGGTGAGCGACCGCCAATCCGATTTGCTCATTCAAATAGAGCCAACCAGCGGCGCCCAACTAAAAGCTTTACCGGCCCCAGGATACAGCCCCACCGGTTTGGCGTGGGACGGAACCCATCTCTGGGTCGTCGACGATAAGGAGTTGTTCCTTTACCGCATCAACGTAAATACCGGCGAAGCCGAGCATATCATCGAAGCTTACACCCGCAATCCAAAAGATATTTGTTGGGACGGGAAACTATTATGGATGGTCGATGATCGATTAGACCTGATTATGAGCATCGATCCCCAGGACGGGATGATGATTTCCAATTTTCCATCACCGGCAAGAAATGCTGACGGATTGGCTTTTGACGGGCGATTTCTCTGGGTCTCAGATCGCGGCGCAGACAGGCTCTACCGCGTCTGTCCTGAAACCGGACAGGTGATCTCAGCCTTCACTTCTCCGGGTGAATATCCGCGCGGGCTGGCGTGGGACGGTCAGACCTTGTGGAATGTGGATTACCAGACCGATCAAATTTATCAAATAAAAATTGACGATCCGGACATATTGATCCGAACGGATCCAAAGATGCAGCAACTCGATAATCATTTCGACTTTCGGAACTATGGGCCGGGTGAAGTTACTGGTCTGGATGTGTATCTCGCCATCCCTGAAAACCGGGACAACCAGGAGTTACTCGAGCCAATCGTTTTCGATCCGCAACCGCTCCAAATTGTCTGCGATCAATGGGGACAGAAGTTTGCTCATTTTCAAACTCAAAACTTGCCAGGCGGTCAGTTTTTTCGGGTAACCATGACTATCAAAGCCAGAATTTGGAACATCGAATATTTCATTGATCCGGACAAAGTCGGCGATCTGAAAAAAATTCCGGAGAAAATCAAAAAGCAGTACTTGGTGGACGGACAGAAACTGATGATCAATGATCCATTCATTCAACAGCTCGCCCGAAAAATTACCGGTGATGAGACCAATCCTTATTTTATCGCCAGAAAAATCTACAATTATTTGATAGAAAACCTCAGCTATAATCTGAAACCGGTTGGGGGATGGAACACTGCGCCGACCGTGCTGAAACGGGGTACCGCTTCCTGTTCTGAGTATTCCTTTTGCTTAATTGCTTTGTGCCGAGCAGCGGGGCTCCCGGCGCGCTATGTCGGTGCCGTTTCTCTGCGCGGCGATGACGCCAGCTTAGATGAAGTATTTCATCGCTGGACTGAAGTATATCTCCCCAATTACGGCTGGATTCCCTTTGACGCCAACAAGGGAGACAGAGAGCTTCCCGGCGAACAAGCGACCGGCATCGGCGATGTGGACAGCCGCTACATTATTACCACCACCAGCGGTGGCGCTTCTGAATACATGGGCTGGACATACAATTTCAATTACAAATGGAAATCCAAAGGTCCCTGCCGGATTTACTGCGAACATTACGGAGAATGGCAGCCATTGCAGGAATAAAACGACGCAAAAGCCAGGCTTAAGGTTGAGGTAAATTCTAAAAAAATGGACAAACTCAAAAAAAAACGTACCCCATCGTTCTTTGAATCATTATTGCCGCTGATTCTGATCGCATCATTTTTAGGCATTGGCTACGGTATCTACCGGCTTCGGGCAGAAATTCTGTTAATCGCGGCCGCGTTTTGTTCCGGTTTGCTTGCATTGCGCTTGGGTTATTCCTGGAAGGAATTGGAACAAGGAATTGTCGATAGTGTTTCAAAAGCCATGCCCGCCATGCTGATTGTGATCTGCGTCGGTCTGTTAATTGGTTCCTGGATTGCCTGCGGCACGATTCCCATGCTGGTTTATTACGGACTGAAAATCATTTCACCAAAATTGTTTTTAGCAACCGCCTGTATTGTCTGCAGCGTGGTATCGCTGTTCACTGGAACTTCCTGGGGAACGGTGGGAACAATGGGCGTTGCCTTCATGGGAATTGCTCAGGGGTTGGGAATTCCTCCGGCAGCGGCCGCCGGCGCCATTGTTGCGGGTTCTTATTTCGGAGATAAATTGTCGCCGTTTTCAGACACAACAAATTTAGCGCCTATCGCCGCCAGAAGCAACTTATTTGATCATATCAAACACATGCTGTGGACGACAACCCCGGCATGGGCGATCGGGCTGGGTGTCTATTTTTTCATCGGACGATCCTATTCCGCCGCTTCGTTGGAATCTTCTCAAATGGATATAATTTTAACCACTGTCCAGACAAACTTTAATTTCCACTGGTTGTTGTTGCTGCCACCGGTTGTAATTTTATATTTTGCAATACGAAAAAAACCAACCATTCCGGGTATGATACTGGCGTCGCTGTTGGCAACAATTCTGGGGCTTATTTTTCAGGATGTCACACTGAATAAAATGGTCGAATCGATGACAGTTGGTTACCAGGCAGATACCGGGGTGGCTATAGTGGACAATCTTTTCACTCGCGGTGGAATGGCCGGAATGATGCACGTTACGCTTATCGCATTCTGCGCGTTTTCCTTTGCCGGTATTGTCCAAAAAGCCGGGATGTTGGAGGTTTTATTGGACCGATTACTCAAATTTGCTACCACCACCGGATCATTAGTGGCATTAGCCGCTTTTTCCGGCGTTGCAGTCGCCATTATGACCGGCAGCTCCTTTCTGACCATACTCATCCCTGGCGAACTGTTTTCGCCTGCTTTCAAATCGCGCGGATTGGCGGCTAAAAACCTTTCCCGAACCACCGAAGATTCCGGAACCGTGATCGTGCCGTTGGTCCCGTGGAGTATGGCTGGTGTGTTCATGGCGGGAACGCTGGATGTTCCCACATTAAGTTACCTGCCCTGGGCGGTGATGTGTTATAGCGGAATTGTATTTGCATTGCTTTATGGTTTCACCGGATTTGCCATTGCACCGAAAATCAGGGAAGATGAAACTATCGTCGGTAGTTAAATATCGAACCTTGTACGGAACGCATATACTGCGTGTCCATGAACCTAAAATTTTGTTAGTTTTATCCCGTTTCAGCGAATAGGCGTTAAGTTGGAATGAGAATTGTTGAATTGTGAGAATTTGCTGACTTTATACTTTTTTTGATATTTTAATCAAACATTAGCAAAAAAGTTGACGCTGTTTTTCAGCCGGACATGGATATGAAATTACATTTTCAGCAGGAGGGAATGGTATGACCGCGATTTTGGAATGGCTAAATATTTTAATGCAAACTCTCGTCAATTTTATGTGGGGCAATTGGATGATCTTCCTGTTAGTCGGAACCGGAATCCTGTTGTCCTTTATGACCCGATTCATTCAGCTCCGAAAATTTGTGCTGTCAATTCGCTACCTTTTTCAGGGGGGTAAAAAAAGTGAAGTGCTCAAAGATACCGAGGGAGATATTTCACCTTTCGCTGCTTTGATGACTGCGCTGGCAGCGACAGTGGGGAACGGCAACATTGCCGGTGTGGCGGCTGCTATTGCCACCGGTGGGCCTGGTGCGCCCTTTTGGATGTGGATTTCGGGGCTGTTTGGCATGGCGACCAAATTTTCCGAATGTTATCTCGGCGTCAAATACCGAAAAGTGGCTGAAGATGGTTCAATGGCGGGGGGACCGATGTATTATATCCGGCATGGCATTAAAAACCAGCCGATTGCAAAATTTCTCGGAATGACCTTCGCTGTTTGCGGTGGCATGACCGCATTGCTGGGCACCGGAAACATGATGCAATCTAATGCCATGGCGCTGGCGATTAAAACTCAGTTTGGCGTACCTACCATTTTAAGCGCTTTTGTCATTACAGTTCTGGTTGGAATTGTCATTCTCGGCGGAATCAAACGCATCGGCGCGGTAGCTGAAAAACTGGTACCGACCATGATCTTGTTTTATATCGGCGGCGCTTTGGTTATTTTAATCACAAAACACGCGCAAATCGGCGACGCCTTTGTGTTTATTTTCAAATCCGCGTTTTCGTTGCAAGCAGCCGGTGGGGCGCTGATCGGAACTTCTATTAAAGAAGCCATCAGCCTCGGCGTACGGCGCGGTGTGCTATCCAACGAAGCCGGGCTCGGCTCCGCCGCCATCGCCCAGAGCGCCGCCAAATCGCCGGATCCTATGTTTAACGGACTACTCGGCATGACCGGCGTCTTCATTGACACCATCCTCGTCAACACCATTACCACGTTGACTATCGTTGTCACCGGCGTCTGGAAATTAACCCCGGCGTGCGGTGTAGCGCTGGTAAAATCTGGTGACAGCCTCTCTGCGGAAAAAATCGCCAGCTTGCATCCTTCTGTTAATGAAATGGCGTCGACACTTGGTTACGATCTGGCCCAGGGCGGACTATCCAGTACCGCGCTCACGGTTGAGGCGTTTAACTCGGTTATTCCTTTCGGGGGAATCATCATTGCGATTGGTTCACTGGTTTTCGGCTACACCACCCTGCTGGGATGGGCTTATTATGGTGAACAGTGTATCGGCTATATCTGGGGCGTGCGTTCGCATAAGCCTTATCGGATTGTTTTTATTAGCCTGCTATTTTTCGGCGCGCTGCTAACCGGTAAATACATGGACATTGTCTGGAACATCGGCGATTCGTTCAACGCGGTCATGGCTTTGCCCAATTTAATTGGATTACTGTTTCTGGCGCAGGTTGTCTCCAGAGCCACCAAAAAATCTCTTGATTTTTAGCATCGAACTTGATGAATGAACTTGTCGCTAAGCCGGCTGAAAATTTTACATCGATGTTTTTTAGCTCTTTTCGAGGAAATTTAAGTCACAGGCATGGGAAAAAATTATAAGGTGCCATGTACCGGTTGCCCAAAAAATACCGCCGCATTTTTCGTAAGTTGAGTAAGTTTGAGCTTCAGCGCTCTGCGGTTGATGATAATTCGCTCAGCTCAGAGGATGTTCTCGGAGACTTGAAAACCAAGCAACGGCAGCATCTTTTTCTGAATTTCTATTCTGAAGCTGGAATCTACCGGGCATTGGAAGCTTATGGCATTTTGCGCAGTTTGAGAATCCGTGGTTTCCGCGACTTTATTATTAAAATCAACACCGACGATCCGTTTCAGCATTTACTTAAATTTTATTTTGAAAAAGAGGAAAAAGATCACTTGCTGGGCGAAATTTACGCCCGTCGACAACAATTCATTCCACCATCTTCAGTAATCGATGCAATAACGCCCGGTAACCTGAGCATGATCGCGATTGAATGGCTTACGCTTCAGAATCCCCGAGCAAATTTTACCCGAAGGCGTCCGCCGCTTCCGGGGCAGGATTATCCCGGTTTAAAAATCGCCAGAAAAATTTTGATGCTACTGATCGAGATAGCGCTTCGCCTTAAAACCGATGGGCTGTTAAATACGCCGGAAAATTTCCACAACGCAGCTTTTTACAGCCCCTTTTTCCACTTTTTCAACCCAAAGGCTGAGGCAACATTTCAAGCGCTGCAACGCGACCTCGCAGCTTTTCGTTTTGAACAAGCAGCCTGGGCAGTGGCGTTGAATTGCATCTTCAAAACGACTTCTGACACACCGTGGAAATGGTTTTCCGAGGTTCAAATTTTTCCCGTCAGCGATGCTTTAACGCGCTATTTTAATTCGGAAAGCTACAAAAATCAGGTGAATGAAATCGCCAAAGGAATCACATTCGGCATCGACCGCAAAAAATTTAACGATCGCATTCGAAAGCAGCCCGCTTCTCATTTAATCGGTGAGTTATAATCAGGGGAGATCAGACGAAGTTATGAATTCAAAGTATAGCGCCAGATGCAATAATAATCAGGATTGGTTATCTCCGGCGGACAACTGATACACTCCATTTGAAAGCGCTCGTCAATTGTTTTACCGAACAATCCGTATTCGACAATGCCCACTGATTTGCAGGGGAAATCAGCCAATCCTTTTTTTCGGCGCGCAGCCTGCACCCGGCAGGTCTTAACCCGATACTCTAAGTTATTTCCATCAACATAAATTTCATCCTCATTCAGCGAGGCATACAACCGGAAGCGGAGCGCTTTTTGCAAGCCCTGGATTCCAGAATTTTTTCCCAATTCCAAAAAATCGATCAACCGTTTCGCTTCAATAACAGTGAATTTCCGCCAGCTCTCTGTATCGAGTTCGATAGCAGTCGGCATGTCGTACTTTTGTTCAGCCGACAGAAACCAACAGCCATCATGCGCCAGCCAGTTTTTTGCATAGAGATGAACCAACTCCAGCAGCTCCAATCGCGACAGGTCGGTGATCGATTCAGCTTGTTTCATTCGAACTCCTTTTTTTTAAGCATCAAATCTCAAAAAATAAATACGCCACCGGGTACGCTGATCACAAAATCCCAATTTAAAATCCAATTGTGAAAATTTTATCGGCTTGATTGGTTTGGAATTTTGAATTTCAGTCATGGTGATTTTTACATCAATAAATAACCATCTAAAAAACTCAATCATATTCCTCGTCGGTACTTTCCCCCGACTTCATAAAGTACATTGGTGATCTGCCCAAGAGAAGCGTACTGCACTGTGTTTAGCAGTTGTTGGAAAATATTCGCTCCACTGAGAGCGACTTCCCTTAACTTCTCCAATGCCTGATTCGCCCGCTCGCTGTTTTTTTTCTGAAACGAATGCAGGTTCTCCAATATTTGTTTTTTTTCTTCCTCGGTACTGCGGGTGATTTTCATGGTGTCGTAAGGGTTTTCCGCATCCGCTCTCACGAATTTATTCACGCCAATAATCGGGTACTCGCCTGACTGTTTCAACTCTTCGAAATACAGCGATTCTTCCTGAATTTTTGATCGCTGGTATTGCTTTTCCATGGCGCCGAGCACTCCGCCCCGTTGTGAAATGCGGTGGAATTCATTTAACACGGCTTCTTCAACCAGATCGGTCAATTCTTCGATAATGAAAGAACCCTGATTCGGATTTTCATTTTTGATCATGCCCATTTCATTGGAAATGATCATCTGTATCGCCATCGAGCGGCGGACCGACTCTTCAGTCGGAGTCGTAATCGCTTCATCATAAGAGTTAGTGTGCAGCGAATTACAATTGTCATAAAACGCCATCAGCGCCTGCAAGGTAGTGCGAATATCGTTGAGCTCAATTTCCTGGGCGTGCAGTGAACGTCCCGAGGTTTGAATATGATATTTCAACTTCTGGCTGCGCTCATTGCCGCCGTAAAGATCGCGCATGGCAATCGCCCAGATTCGCCGAGCCACCCTGCCGATCACCGAATATTCCGGTTCCATGCCATTGCTGAAAAAGAAGGACAGATTGGGGGCAAACTCATCAATTTTTAAACCACGATTGAGAAAATATTCCACGTAGGTAAATCCGTTCGCCAGCGTGAACGCCAGTTGCGAAATCGGATTAGCGCCGGCTTCGGCAATGTGGTAGCCGCTGATGCTGATGGAGTAATAATTGTCAATCTTATTTTTGGATAAATATTCCTGAACATCACCGATCAGCTTCATGGCAAAATCGATCGAAAAAATACAGGTGTTTTGTCCCTGATCTTCTTTCAAAATATCAGCCTGAACCGTACCCCGTAACTTTCGGAATGTTTCAATTTTGAGAGCCTCTTTCTCATCATCAGAAAGCTTTTTACCGGCAGCCTCAACCTTTTCCAGCTCCCTTCGGAACGCGGTCATAAAATAAAATGCCAGCATAATCGGCGCCGGTGCATTAATGGTCATCGAAACCGAAGTCAGCGGATTCGTTTGATCAAACCCGGCCAGCAGCCGATCCATGTCATCGATAGTGCAAATACTGACCCCACTCTCTCCGATTTTGCCATAAATGTCCGGCGCCAATGCCGGGTCTTCTCCGTAAAGAGTGATCCCATCAAACGCCACCGACAATCGTTTTGCATCTTCTTGTCGGGTCAGATAATGAAATCGTTTATTGGTGCGAACGGCGCTGCCTTCACCGGCAAATTGGCGCTTCGGGTCCTCGGTCGTTCTTCGGAACGGGAAAACGGCCGCTGTGTAGGGAAAATTGCCGGGCAAATTTTCTTTGTAAAAAAAGCGAACCAAATCTCCCCAATTTTCAAATTTTGGCAATGCGACTTTCGGAATATTCAAACCGGAAAGGGATCTGTTGTAAAGATTGACTCGTATTTCTTTATTCCGGACCTGATAACTGTAATGCTCCTGCGAATAATCTCGTTTCAATTTTTCCCACTGGGTGATAATTTTTCTTGTGTCGGAAGACAATTCGTTCCAGAGTTCGTCATATTTTTGCTGGATCAATTTTTTTGAATGCACGTCGTCGATCAACTTTGCACTCTGTTTCAAACTATTGCACTCACCTGCCAATTGCGTCTGTTTATAGGCACGCTGATGATATTTTTCTACCACATCGGCTATTTCAGTGAGATAATTTTGACGCCGGCTGCTGATTAAACCATAATCGAACTCCTGTTCCACCGGCAAAACCTGCAACAGATTCTGTTTAATTTGATACTCTTTTTTACCTGTTTTAATTAAAAGTTGCAGCAAGGCTTTGAACAGCTTATTGACGCCGTGATTATTGAATTGATTGCTGCTGGTGCCATACACCGGCACGTCAGCTTTCAAAATAGAATCGCGATGGGAGAGCTTCAAGTTGTGATTGCGGATATAATTAATAACCACTTCCCGCATGGCATCTTCTGATCCCGGTTTTTCAAATTTATTAATGACAATATAATCGGCTATTTCCAGCATATCGATTTTGTCAAGCTGTGAAGGGGCGCCGTATTCCGCAGTCATTACATAAATCGAATAATCGCTGACATCCACTGCTTGACTGTTGCCCTGTCCGATGCCGCTGGTTTCCACAAAAATCAGATCAAAACCACATGATTTCAACACTGAAATGGCGTCAGTCAAGGCGAGACTGATTTCCGACTGGCTCTGCCGGGTGGCAAAACTTCTCAAATAGACGTGTTCTTCATAGATATTATTATAGCGGATGCGGTCTCCCAATAATGCGCCGCCGGAAATCCGTTTTGACGGATCCACGGTCAGCACGCCGACGTAAATGTCACTGACGATCTTCAAAAACCGGTTTATCAATTCATCAATCAGCGAACTTTTACCGCTGCCGCCGGTTCCGGTGACGCCAATGACCAATGATTTTTTTTGATCGTTTGCTTCAATTAATGTTCTCACCGGTTTCGTCTTTTCAGGCGTTTTAAGTTGATTTTCAAAAAATGAAATCTGCTTGGCAATTTTGACGTGCGTGTTGGGGCGGTTCGTTGTGATTTCATCCTCTGAAATAAGCGCAGAAAAATCTGGCGGATTTTTGGATTTGTAGTTTTTGATGCGCGCCAAAATATCATCAGCGATGCCATCAATGCCCATATTTTGCCCGTCAACTGCGTGATAAATTTTTTCGACACCGTACTTTTCCAGCGCTGCGATTTCCGACGGCAAAATCACGCCACCGCCACCGCCAAATACCAAGACATTTTCCGCGTGATATTCCTTCAGGCTGTCAATGGCATATTTAAAAAACTCGTTATGCCCCCCCTGGTAAGAACTGATCAAAATTGCATCGGCGTCTTCCTGGATGGCGGTTTTGATAATTTCTTTCACCGACCGATTATGTCCCAAATGAATGACTTCCGCACCGCGTTTCTGCATTAATTTTCTGAAAATGTTAATTGATACATCGTGTCCGTCAAAAAGAGCAGCTGCGGTTATTAGTCTGATGTTGTTCAATATACCTCCATAAATATTTATATTGGCTTTTCATCTATCCAATAGAATTACAGTATATCTCATTT